>CAZKKP010000169.1:2027-8094 GCA_964553295.1 uncultured Thermoanaerobaculia bacterium
TCGGGCGTGGTCACGGTCACCCGGACGCCCTCCACCGGCTTGCCCTCGGTGTCGACCACCGTTCCGGACATCCTGGCCATCGCCTGGCCCGCGGCCGGACGCACCCAGACCGTTGTCGCCAGGATCAGCACTGTGAGCAGCAGACACGCTCGTCGCATCGACGCCTCCTTCGATCGCGCTCCAGGGTAGCGTAGCAGGGCGCCCGCCGGCACGCCCGGAGCGCCGCACCGGCAGTAAAGCGGCCCCGGCGCGCGAGGCGCCGGGGCCGGACGGGTCGGGTGTCAGCCCGAGATCAGAAGCGGAGACCGACCGAGAAGCGGAAGGTCCGGGGCTGCTGGTAGTCGGCCGCCGAGCGCGCCTGACCGAAGGTCGGCCCCTTCTCCCAGTTCACACCTTCGACCGGGGTCTCGGTGAAGGGGTTGAAGGCCGAGAGCGCGGCGGTCTGCGCCCGGGTCCTGACGGTGGTGTTCACCGCCGTCACCGCGTCCTCGTTGAACACGTTGAGCACCTCGGGCTGGATGAACATCTCGAGCTCGCTGCCGAAGGCGTTGACGAAGAACGAGTAGTTCAGGGCGAGGTCGGTGCGGGTGACGTCGTCGGTCTTGAAGGCGCCCTTTTCCGAGAAGTAGTAGGCGATGTTGCCGGGGGCGCCGACGTAGCCGAAGTCGGCCGGGGCGCCGACGAAGCTGATGATGTCGGCCTGGCGGACGTTGCCCACCGCCGAGTAGGGCTGGCCGGAGAAGAAGCCGAACAGCACCGAGGCGTTGAGGTTGTGGCGGTTGGTGGAGATGATGTCCCACAGGCCGTAGAGCTGGAGCTTGTGCTCCATGTCGATGTTGAGCGCACCCACCGGCAGGTGCCAGCTCGGGTCCTTGTACTCCTGGTACTCGAGGATGCCGGACGGGACGGGGCCGGAGCCCGCGGTCTCGCCTTCCCAGTTGCCCTTGGCCTCGGACCAGGTGTAGTTGCCGCCGACGGCGAGCCGGTCGTTGAACCGGTAGTCGGCGCGCAGCATCACGGCGTTGTACTCGCGCTCGAGGACGCCGTCCTCGTTCTTGTAGAAGGCGACGTCGATCGGGCCGGCGATCTCGTCGACCACGAAGCGGTTGGGAATGATCTCGGAGGCGTAGAAGTCGCCGTACTCGCGGTAGACGTAGTCGGCGCGGAGCACGCCCTTGGTGCCCAGGCGCTTGGTGATGCCGATCGCGTACTCGTCGCCGTAGGGCGAGCGCAGGCTGTCGGCGATCTTCGGCGAGATGCCCGGGATGTCCGCCCAGGCGCGCAGGTCGCCGTTGGACGGGCCGCCGTAGACGTTGAAGAACCAGTCGAACGCCGCTGCGATGGCGGCCTGGTTGTTGGCGTAGTCGGTGCCGAGGATCGGGTCGCCGCCGTAGAAGTAGCCGGCCCAGGTGGGCTGGCCGCCGAGGGCGCCGCCGTCACCGATGGTGTTGGCGATCGCCGCGACATAGCGGCCGGCGGAGACGTTGAGCAGCCACTCACCCTTGCCGGTCATGTCCCAGGACAGGCCGAGGCGCGGGCTGATGCGGTCGTCGTCGACGGTCTTCTCGCCACTGGCGTCGGTGCCGTCGTTCTGGTCCCAGCGCACGCCGAGGTTGACGGTGACGTTGTCGGTCACCCGCCAGGTGTCGTTGGCGAACAGCGAGTTGGTGGTGAAGCTGGTGCCCTTGGAGGACTCCAGCACCGAGCCCCAGATGATGTAGGCGCCGAAGGGCTGGATGACCACGCCGGGCGAGCCCGGCACCGAGTAGTCCTGGCCGACGAAGGTGCCGAGGATGTAGCCGCTGGCGGACTGCCAGTTGTCGGCGATGCGGATGTCGTCGAAGGTGTCGTAGCCGAACACCAGGTCATGGCTGCCGGCCGCGGAGAAGAACCACGAGCCCTTGGCGAACCAGTTCTCGGCGTTGCGCTCCTCGTCACCACACTCCGGCGTGGAGCAGAAGATCGGGGCGTTGAAGGCGCCGCCGTTGAGCAGGTCCCACACCGGGGTGCCGCCGCCGAAGGACGGGTCGGTGCCGCCGCCGCCGGCGAAGGTGAACTCGCGCTTGGAGTACTGCAGCTCGGCGAAGAAGTTCTCGCTCAGCACGCCGTTGTAGTTGGCCGAGTAGCCTTCGAGCGGCAGCTCGCGGCCGTCGACGATGTGGCGCGAGTCGTAGGGCGCGAAGAACGCGTAGTTGGTCTGCTCCCGGTCGACCTTGATGTAGGTGCCGGCGACCCGGTGGCTCGGGGTGACCGACCAGGTCAGCTTGCCCTCGAGGCGGGTCTCGGTGTCGCCCCGCGGGAAGGTGATCGCCGCGGCGGGCTGGCCGGGGGTCTCCAGGTCGTCCGTGGCGGTCGTCTCGATGTCGCGGCCGGCGGTGAAGAACCACAGCTTGTCGCGCAGGATGTAGCCGCCGAAGGTGCCCTCCCAGGTCTTGTTGATCTCGTCCGTCTTGGAGACGGTCAGCGGGGTGTCGGCCGACCAGTCCTCGTTGGTGAAGCTGGCGCGCAGGGAGGCCGAGAACTGGTTGCCGCCGGACTTGGTGACCGCGTTGACCACGCCGCCGGAGAACCGGCCGTACTCGGCCGACACGCCGCTGGTGATCACGGTGGTCTCGAGGATGGCGTCCTCGATGAACATGTTGTACGGCTGGCCGCGGAGGTTCTCGTTGAGCACGATGCCGTTCAGGGTGTACAGGTTCTCGTACGACTGGGCGCCCGAGATGGTGGTGTTGCCGCCGGGGCCGGTCTGCGCGGTGCCCGGGGTGAGGTTGGTCGCCGCGAGCACGGTGCGGGCGACCGGCAGCTTCTCGAGCACGTCCTGCTGCACGGTCGAGGAGCCCTGCAGCCCGCTGGAGACCGTCTCGAAGCGCGAGGTGACGACGATCTCCTGCTCGATCGCCGCGGGGTACATCTGGGCGTCGAGGGTGGCGGGCGTCGCCAGGCTGACGTTGATCCGGGACTCGAGGGTCTGGAAGCCGTCGAGTGTGAAGCTCACCTGGTACTCGCCGGCGGGAAGGAACGGGAAGCGATAGTCGCCGCCCTCGCTGGTGATCGAGACCCGCTGGCCCTGCAGGGCGGGCGAGGTCGCGAGCACGGTCACGCCGGGCAGCGGGGCGCCCTCGGCGGTGACGCGGCCGGACAGCGAGCCCGAGGTCTGGGCCATCGCCGGCGCGGCGATGGCGATGATGGCGGCGATCAGGGCGCCGTAGCGAAGAAACTTCATGTCTACTCTCCTCCTGTTGTGGCGTGGGTGGAACCGCGGTGGTCCCTCGATCGATACCGGTGGCGCCACGGGTCGAACTCGCCGACTCCCCGCTGGCGCGTCTCGAGTCTCTCGGTCCCTCCTTTCTCGTATGGTTTCCCGGGACCCCGACGGGCGAGCCACTCCGCGAGGTGTGGGTCGCACCGTCCGGATCCGTCTCGTCTGCCCGGGATTCTAGCACGGAGCGTGCCATGATCCGGGCCCAGAATGGACTGGATTTCGTCCCAAGCTGACGATTGCGTCCGGTTCCTCGGATGCCTGTCCGGAAAACCGAACACACGGTCAGGGCACCATCCGGGTCGTGGTCGTGAAGGACGCCTGCCGGGTGACGACGTCGAGCACCCCCACCGCGATCCGGTGCAGGCCCGAGCGCGTCAGGAGCTGGACCTCGACCACGTGCCGGTCGCCGGCTCGCTCGAGGGCGCCCGACATCGGGTAGCGCAGGTCGACGGCGAGCCGCTGGACGTCGGACTGGCGGCCGTCGGCGTCGCGGCTGGCGACGAGCACCACGATCCGGCCGACCAGATCGTCCCCCTCCGGGACCAGGGCCACCGCCGTCACCGGCACCGACACCTCGATCGGCACCATGAAACGGTCCTCGGTGGCGGGCCGGCCGGCGCCGGCGACGAGGGAGATGGCCATCGGGTTGTCCTCGACCTCGAGCACCAGGCTGGTCGCGACCGTCTCCTGGACCTCGGTCTCCCGCGACTTCTCGACGAAGGTCCGGCGGTGAACCACCTTGTGGGAAGGGTGCTCGGGGAGCCGGACGTCGAGTACGTGGACCACGTCGGCGCCGCTGGCGCTGATCGTGTAGCCCAGGGAGTAGTAGGTGAAGAGGTCCTGCTTGAGCTCGAGCAGGCCGCGAGTGACGTCGTTGGCGTCGAGGATGGCCCGGCCGCCGGTGCGGTCGGCCAGGTACACCAGGGGCTCCTGCATGTTGTTGACGTGGATCCCGGCGACCATCGGGTCGATGGGTCGGGCGTACTCCGCCGAGACGCCGCCGACGCCGCCGAGGCCGGTGGCGTCGATGGTGTAGAAGCTCAAACCCTGGGCGTTGGCGGTGGCGGCGAGGCTGCGGAACGAGCGGGAGCGGTCGAACCGGCTCAGCATGGGCAGGGTCGAAGCCCGCTCGAAGAGGGTGCCCAGGTTGTCGAGGAGGTCCTTGGCGGCGACCATCGGCAGACCGCTGGAGACGTGGATCATGATCTTGCGCCCTTTGAGCCCGGCGACCATCATGGCGGTCTCACGGACCTTGTAGATCGCCTCGTCGACCTCCATCGCCAGCTGCTCGCCGTACGACCGCACCTGCCCCTCGAGCTGCGCCCAGCTCTGGTAGTCGTTCATCCGGTCGGACCGACCGCGCTCGATGTGCCGCTGCAGGTCGCCGATGATCTGCCGGCGCTGGCCGTCCATCTCGACGCGCGCGCCGGCGAGCTTGCCCATGGCGCGCAGCGCCTCGCGTACCAGGCCGGGGTCGTTGGTGAAGGGCTGCAACACCCGCACCGAGCGCTCGCCCGAGACCACCATCACCTGGACGTGGGGCAGCATCACCTGGCTGATGAACTGGCGGACCTGGGCGAGCACCCTGGTCCGGTCGAGGGGCTGGATGTTCTCGTTGTCGACGAAGAGCACGATGTAGACTGGCTGCACGTCCTCGCGACGCGGCGTGGACTCCGGCCGCGCCTCCTCCGGCGCGGGCGCCGCCCCGACCGTCGCTTCGCCTTCGGTCACCGCCCGCACCACCTCCTCGGTGAAGGCCGCGAAGTGGCTGATCCGCTGCGGCATGCCATCTTGCAGCAGGCGGAAGTCGTCGATGCCGAGGCCGGTGACCGGGCTGCCGTCCCGGCCCCGGACGAAGACGTCGACGTTGACCACGGTGACCTCCACCCGGTCGAGGAAGGCGAGTCCGCCGACCACGGCGGGCTCGTCCTCGCCATCTGCGGGCGTCGCCGCCACCGGAAGATGGGCGACGACGAGGGTCATGAGGGCGGCGGCGACGAGGATGCTGGAGTACTTCATCGTCGAAGAGTGTAGCCGACACTGCCGCCGGAGTCCGGCCCCGGTCCTCGTGCTCGGTGGTCAGCGACCGCCGCGGCTCGACGGCAGCTCCTTGCGCAGCGACTCGAGCAGGGCCGCCGCCCGCTCCCGCTGCGGCCCGTCGAGGGTGTCGGCGAATGCCTCCATGTGGGCCACGGCCTCGGCGAAGCGGCCGAGCCGGGCGTTGGCCATGGCGAGGTTGTAGAGCACCTGGTGGAGGCGCGGCTCGAGCCGGAGCGCGGTCTGCCAGGCGGCGATCGCCGCCCGGTCGTCGCCGCGGCGGGCGCGCACCGCGCCGAGGGCGTTCCAGCCCTCGGCCTGGGAGGGATCTCCAGCCAGGCCCTCCTCCAGCCGCCGCTCGGCGTCGTCCGCCCTCTCCTGGGTGAGGTCGAGGATGCCGAGGGTGACCAGCGCCTGCGGGTGGCCGGGCGCCAGCTCGAGAGCTCGCTCGAGCCCCCGTCGCGCCTCGTCCGGTTGGCCGCGGGTGGCGGCCGCCTGGGCGAGCACCACCAGGGTCGCCGGCTCGGCCGAGCCCTCGAGCCCGCGCAGGGCGTCCTCGGCCAGCTCGGGCCGACCCGAGCGCAGCAGGTTCAGGGCCAGGGCCGCCCGGCCGCGCTCGGTGGCGACCGACCCGAGGGCGGCGCGATGCAGCACCTCGCTCGCCCCGGACGGGTCGCCGCGGCGGCGCAGCACCTCGGCCAGGAGCAGCCACGGCTCGGGGCGCTGGGGGTCGCTCGCGACCGCGGCCCGGGCCTCCGCCTCGGCGGG
>CAZKKP010000170.1:0-3857 GCA_964553295.1 uncultured Thermoanaerobaculia bacterium
GGCATCGCGTGGTGGCGGGCCCGGCGCGAGCTCGCGGCCAGGGCTCGCTCCGAGGATGCGCGGGTTCTGCTGCTGCTCCTCGCCGTGCCCCTGGCGGCGCTCGCCGCGGTCGGCGTGCTGCGCCGGGTGGGGGTGCACTGGTTGGTGTCCTTCGCCCCGCTCGCGTACCTGGTCAGCGGCGTCCTGCTGTCGAGCCGGGAGCTGCGCCGGGCAGCGCGCTGGACGCTGGTCTTCACCGCCTGCCACCTGGCCCTGGTGGCGGGTGTCCTGGCCCTGCCTCTCCGTCTCTTCGCGGGCTCCCCAGACTTCGCGACGATCGTCATGTCGGTCCACCACGAGGAGGTGGCCGCCGCCCTGGAGCCGCACACCGGTGGCCGCAAACTGGCCGCCGAGGGCTATGGCGTCGCCAGCCTGCTCACCTTCTTCACCCCGGGATACTGGGCGAACTTCGAGGTTGGCAGCCAGCACGGACGGCAGGACGACCTGGTCACCGACTGGCGCGAGTGGCGCGGGCGCGATGCGTTGATCCTGTGCCGACGACCGCCGGACCGGACGAAATACGAGCCGCTATTCTGCTCGGTGCGGGTCGAGAGTGTGACGGTCGCGGGCTGCGAGCTGTACCTCGTACTCGGCGACCGGTTCGACCTCGACGCCTACCGTGAGCGGACCCTGTCCGAGGTACGTGACTGCTACTACGACGTTCCCCACTGGCTGCCGATGCGGCGCTGCTTCTTCCGTGACCGCTACTTCCCCGACGAGACCGGCTGACCAGGCTCGGCCGTCTGCGCGGCCCGCAGGCGGGCCAGGGCCTGGGCAACGCCGGGATCGGCCGGCGCCAGCCGGCGCGCCTGCTCGAGGGCCGTGACCGCCTCGTCGCGCCGCCCGAGGTGCTCGAGCACCAGGCCGAGGTTGCGCCGCGACGGGACGTGGCCCGGGTGCAGCTCGGCGGCTCGGGCGAAGCGTTCGGCAGCCTCCTCGTGGCGGTCGAGGGCGGCGATGGCGATGCCGCAGTTGTACTCCAGGAGGTGTCCGCGCGTCTCTCCGCTCGCCGGATCACAGAGTACCTCTGCGGCGTCCTCGAGGTCGCGGCGCTGCAGCAGGAGCACCCCGAGGTTGATGCGGGCCGGCTCGAGCGCCGGGTCGCCGTCGAGGGCGGTGCGGTAGCTGGATGCGGCGCCGGCGGTGTCGCCGTCGGCCGCCAGCGCGACGCCGAGGTTGTAGTGCAGCAGGTGGTTCTCGGGCTCGAGCTCGAGGTGCCTGCGGTAGGCGGTGGCGGCGTCCTGGGGACGCTCCAGGGCGAGCAGGGCGTTGCCGAGGAAGACGTAGGCGCCCGGTCCCTCGGGGTGGGCGACGATCGCTGCCTGCGCCTGGTCGACCGCCTCGGCGAGCCGGCCCTCGTGGAGGAGCACCTCGGCGAGGTTGGTGTGGGCCGCCCAGTTGCCCTCGGTGCAGGCGATGGCGCGGCGGTACAGGGTCTCGCTCGACCGCCAGTGCTCGAGCTGCGCGGTCGCGATCCCGGCGAAGACGAGCACCGCGGCCGCGGCCGCCGCGGCGACCCGGAGGCGGGCGCCGGGCCATCGCTCGACGACCTCTGCGAGCCCGGCTGCAACCATGAGCCAGAGCCCGATCTGTGGGAGGTAGGTGAAGCGGTCGGCGATGGCGTGGGAGCCGACCTGCACCAGCCCGATCACCGGAACCAGGGTGCCCAGGTACCACAGCCAGCCGACCGCGAGCCAGGGCCGGCGGGCCAGCTGGCGCCACGCGACGACGGAGACCGTCACCAGCAGCGCCGCCGCGGCGAGCGGCTGCCACGCCGGGAGGCCGTCGCCCGGGTGCGGGTAGAGGGCCGCAAGGCAGATGGGGAAGACCGTCTTGGCCACGTAGACGACCCAGGCGACGAGGGCGTTCCCGACACGGGTGGCTACAGAGAGATCCTCGAGCGCGCCCATGGCGCTGCGCTGAGCCAGCACGGTCACCACCGACGATGCCGCGGACATGGCGAGCAGCGGCAGCTTCTCGAGGACCGCCCGGAGAGCCCGGCGCCGGGCCTCGTCCGACCGGGTCAGGGCGGTGGCGTCGACCCGACCCAGCGGCCAGACGTCGAGCAGCAGCAGCACCAGGGGCAGGGTCACCAGCATCGGTTTGGCGGCCAGGCCGAGCGCGAAGAGCAGCGCCACGATGCCGTAGCGGGTCGCCGAGGGCCGTTCGGTGTAACGAGCCCACGCCAGGAGAACGGCCATCGCCAGCGCACCTGAGAGCACGTCCTTGCGCTCGGCGACCCAGGCGACGGACTCGACCCGCAGGGGGTGGAGGGCGAACAGCGCCGCGACGAGGGCCGCCGGCCACAGCCACCCGGTCATCCGGCGGAGGGCGAGGAAGAGCAGTACCGCCGCCAGCGCGTGCAGGGCGACGCTGGTCAGGTGATGGCCGCCGGCATCGCCGCGCCAGAGCTGCCAGTCGACCAGATGTGAGAGCCAGGTCAGAGGGTGCCAGTTGGAGGCATCGAAGGTGGTGAGCGCCCAGATGATCGACTCGGGTTCGAGGCCTCGCTGCACCATCGGGTTCTCGGTCACGTGCAGTGGGTCATCGACGGTCACGAAGTCAAAGGTTGTCGCTCGGCCGAAGACGGCGAGCACCGCTGCTGCCAGGGCCACAGCGATGAGCAGTGCCGCGCGGCGGTCGCGAGGCCGAGAGGGAACCGACGGAGCGGGCGCTGGCTCGAGACCGCGCCCTGCGAGCTGTGGAGGGCTTTCCTGCGACATCGGCGCAGTCTACCAGGGGATGGCGGGAGCGCCGCTATAATCCTCCGGCTGGAGGCGTTGCATGAACTCGTCCACCGGGACCTGCGTGACGAGGCCGGCGTACAACGCCGGCTCGACCCTCGAGCGGACCTTGTGCGAGGTGCCGCGCGATCTGGTCAGCCGGGTCATCGAGCAGGGGTGCCGTATGGTCGAGATCAGCTGCCCGACCCGCTACGTCCCCGATGCCGCGAGCATCTCCTTCGGCCGTTTCCTGCGCTGCGATCTCGGGGTCCTCGCGGTCCCCCTCGCCGCCGCCGGCCGCCGTCCCGGACGGGCGAACCACTTCAGGCGTTCGGAGGTCACGTGATCGGTAATCTACTGGGTGGGATCGGGCTGTTCCTGCTCGGCATGATCCTGATGACCGACGGGCTCAAGACGGTCGCCGGCGACGCGCTCAGGCGGACCCTGGCCCGCTTCACCGGCGGCCGGATGTCGGCCCTGCTCTCCGGCGCCACCATCACCGCCCTGGTCCAGTCGTCGTCGGCGACCACCGTGGCGACCATCGGTTTCGTCAGCGCCGGCATCCTCAGCTTCGAGCAAGCCGTGGGGGTGATCTTCGGCGCCAACCTGGGCACCACCAGCACCGGCTGGCTGGTCTCGTTGCTCGGCTTCAAGGTCTCGATTTCCGCCTTCGCCCTGCCGATGGTCGGCGCCGGGGCGCTGGCCTACCTGCTCGGTCGCGGCCGGACCCGGGCGGCCGGGCTCGCCCTCGCCGGCTTCGGCCTGATCTTCGTCGGCATCGACCACCTGCAGGCCGCCATGGCGATCCTCGGTGACCGGCTCGACCCCTCGATGCTGCCCGGCGACACCCTCGTGGGGAAGCTCGCCCTGGTCGGCCTCGGCGTCGTGATGACGGTGGTGATGCAGTCCTCGAGCGCGGCCGTGGCGACCACCCTGGCGGCACTGCACGCCGGCACCATCGGGCTCGACCATGCCGCTGCCCTGGTGATCGGCCAGAACGTCGGCACCACGGTGACGGCCGGACTGGCTGCGATCGGCGCCTCGGTGGCCGCGAAGAGGACGGCCCTGGCCCACGCCCTGTTCAACCTGGTCACC
>CAZKKP010000170.1:3867-6959 GCA_964553295.1 uncultured Thermoanaerobaculia bacterium
TTTGCTATCATGCCGGGCTTCGTGGCCCTCGCCCACCGCCTCGCCGACAACCTGGACGGCGCCGCCGGCGGTGGCGACGCCGCGGTGACCCTGGCCGCCTTCCACACTCTGTTCAACGTGCTCGGTGTGGCGCTGCTGCTGCCCTTCGCCGGCCGCTTTTCACGGATGGTGGCGCGGGCGGTGCCCGAACGGCGCGGCGTCGTCACCCGCTATCTCGACAGCTCGGTGGGGGAGATCGGTCCGGTCGCTGTCGAGGCCGCCCGACGCACCGCCCACGACATCGCCGTGCGCGTCGTGGCCGCCCTCGACGCGCGGCTCCAGGGCAGGCCCCGTGCCGGCGAGGCCCAGGAGCTGGACGAGGCCCGCGAGGCGGTCGTCGAGGCTCGCCGTTTTCTCGGTCGGCTGCAGCACAGCAGTGACGTCGAGGCTGATCGGACAAGGCACCTCGGGGTGCTGCACGCTCTCGACCATCTCGAGGAGCTGGTCGACGCCGCCGCCACCGCACCGGCGCTGCCGGCGCTCAGGGAGGTTCCAGGCCCCCGCGGCAGCGTCGCCTCCACCCTCCGGGCCACCGCTGCATGGCTCTCCGCCGGCGAGGGTGAAGCGCCGGTCGACCTGGCTGCCACCGCCGCCGACCGGACCTCGCAGGAGGTCGTCGCCAACCGGCGTCGGATCCTCGACCAGACCGCAGAAGGCCGGCTCCATCCCGAGGTCGCGGACGCCCGGATCGGCGCCCTGCGGTGGCTCGACCGGGTCGCACGCCATCTCGCGAGGGTGGTGTTCTACCTCGGCTGAAAGCGACAGGTCTTCGGCTGCTGAGGCGCGGTTCAGGGTTACGGGAGGATGACGGCGACCCTGTCGAGGTCCAGTTGGCGGCGGCTCACCGGTCAGAGCACCGCCTCGAGGCTCTCGCACAGGGTGCGCAGGACCTTGATCCGGGCATGGCGCTTGTCGTTCGCCTCGACCAGGGTCCAGCGGGCGATCGCCGTCGAGGTCTGCTCGACCATGTCGCACACCGCCTGCTCGTAGAGCTCCCATTTCTCCCGGTTGCGCCAATCCTCCTCGGTGATCTTGAAGCGCTTGAACGGCGTGGCCTGGCGCTCCTCGAAGCGACGCAGCTGCTCGTCCTTGGTGATGGCGAGCCAGAACTTGACCACGACGATCCCGTGCTCGACGAGCTGCGCCTCGAAGTCGTTGATCTCCGAGTACGCGCGCCGCCAGTCCGCCTCGGCGCAGAAACCCTCGACCCGCTCCACCAGGACCCTGCCGTACCACGAGCGGTCGAACAGGGCGACGTGGCCGCGCCGTGGCAGCTGGCGCCAGAAGCGCCAGAGAAAGGGCTGCGCACGCTCCTCCTCAGTGGGCGCGGCGAATGGCGTCACCCGGCAGAAGCGGGCGTCGAGGGCGGCGGTGACCCGGCGGATCGCGCCACCCTTGCCGGCGGCGTCATTGCCCTCGAACACCGCCAACAGCGCGTGCCGTCGCATCCGGCGGCTGCGAGCGATCAGGTTGAGCCGTCCCTGCCAGGTCTCCAGCTCACGGCGGTAGTCCTTCGGGCTCACCGTGCGGCTCTGGTCGAGGGCGCCGAGCAGCGTGACGGCGCCGTTCGGGGCCCTGCCCGGTCCGACGGTGACCGCAATCGGCGGTGGCGTCGGCCGGTCGAGGTGTCCGCGCAGGGCGCCGAGCAGGGTCCGGCCCACGGTCAGGTTGCGGTGGCGGGCATCCTCGCCGGAGACCACGATCCACGGCGCCTCGGCGGTGCTGGTGCGACGCAGGACGTGCTCGCAGACGGAGTGGAACCGGTCGACCTGGGCGAAGCGCTGCCAGTCCTCTCGAGTGACCCGCCAGCGCGTGCGGGGGTCCTTCTCGAGAGACCTCAGTCGCCGCTTCTGTGCCTTCTTCGAAAGATGGAACCAGAGCTTGAGGATGAGCGCGCCTTCGTCGACGAGCATCTGCTCGAATCGGACGATCTCGGCGAGACGGTGCTCGAGATCCGCTGCAGGCCTGTCCTCGAGCACCCGGTCGAGGATCGGGACCGTGTACCACGAGCCGAAGTAGATGCCGATTCGGCCCCGGGGCGGCAGCACCCGCCAGAAGCGCCACATGCGCGGCCGCTGCCGCTCCTCGTCGCCGGGCGCCCCCAGGCCATGGGTCTGGATGTGGCGTGGGTCCATCCACTCGTTGAGCAGGTTGACCGTCCCACCCTTGCCGGCGCCGTCGACTCCACCGATCAGGATGATGACCGGGAAGCTCGCCCGCTCGAGCACGTCGAGCTGGGCCTCGAGCAGCGACGCGCGCAATGCCGGCACCTCGGCGTCGTAGGTCGCCTTGTCGACCACGCGGCGAAGCTCGGCGGACTCGAACATCGGCTCACCTCCACGATGCGGTGCGGCAAGGACAGGATGTGCGGCATCCGGGACGCCGTTTGCCCGATGGGCACAGCGATCGCGCGCTGATACTAATCACGGTGCACCGCGGTTGACCTCACCAGCGTACGACCCTCACGGGCGGCAGCAGCAGCATTTGACGACGTCGGCCAGGAGCTCGGCGCCGCGGGCCAGCGCGTCAAGGGTGATCGACTCGTCCGGGCGGTGGGCCTGGACGAGGTCGCCGGGGCCGCAGATCCACGACCGGATGCCGGCGCGCTCGAGCTGGCCGCCGTCAGTGGCGTAGGGGGCGCCGAAGGACGCGCCGGCGCCCGTCAGCTCGAGCAGGACGTCGTGCAACCGGCCGCTGGGAGGCGAGCTCATCGGCGGCGTGACGACGACGTCGTCGACCCGAAGTTCGGCAGTGGGGGAGTGCCGAGAGGCCGAACGGCGAAGGCGGTCCACGACCTCGTCGAGGAGCGCCGCCGGGTCGAGGCCCGGGCCCGGGCGGAACGCCACCACCAGCTCGCAGCGGTCGGCGATCATGTTGTCGGCGGTGCCTCCCGAGATCGTGCCCAGGTTGAAGGGCGTCGCCGGGAACTCCGGGAACAGTCGTCGGTGGTCGTCGGTGACCCGCGGGTGCATCTCGGCGGCCAGGGTCTCGACCTCGCCGACGATGGCGGCGGCCACCGCGATGGCGTTGACGCCGAGGTCGGGGCGAGACGA
>CAZKKP010000170.1:6969-8058 GCA_964553295.1 uncultured Thermoanaerobaculia bacterium
TGA
Organism: uncultured Thermoanaerobaculia bacterium; assembly: GCA_964553295.1. GTDB lineage: Bacteria > Acidobacteriota > Thermoanaerobaculia > Thermoanaerobaculales > Sulfomarinibacteraceae > CAZKKP01. Next base: position 6,973 of record CAZKKP010000170.1, read on the forward strand.
TGGCTGGCCACGAGTGGCCGCCGCTGCCGCGGACCTCCAGGCGGACTCGGACGTGGCCCTTGTGGGCGCGGTAGACGGCGAAGGAGGTCGGCTCTCCGATCAGGCACTCCTCGGGCAGGGGTCCGAGTGCGGCGAGCCGGGGCAGCTCGGGCAGCAGCCGCTCGGCGCCGAGGCAGCCCTCCTCCTCGTCGCAGGTCAGCAGCAGGACGAGCGGCCGGAGGAGGCGGCGATGCTCGAGGCGCCGCGCCTCGGCAGCGGCCAGGGCGAGGAAGCCCTTCATGTCGGCGACGCCGCGGCCCACCATCCGGTCGCCGACACGGGTCAGTCGAAGAGGGTCGCTGGTCCAGCCGGGCTGGTCGGCGAAGGGCACCACGTCCATGTGTCCGGAGACCATCAGCCCGCCCGGGGTATCCGGGCCGGCCCAGGCGATGAGGTTGGCCTTCGTCGCCCCGAGGCCCTGGTGCCGGTGCAGCTCGACGCGCCAGCCGGCGTCGTCGAGCAGGTCGGCGAGGTACTCGGCGCAGGCGACGTTGGACGCAGTCGGCACCGTGTCGAAGCCGGTCAGGCGCTCGAGGATCTCCAGGGGGGTCACGCCGCGTATTTCAGCATCTCCTGGAGCTGGTCGCAACCGAGCCGCGCCGGCGGGGGAATGGTCTCGACCGCTTCGGGGGTTTCCGCCAGCGAAGTGTGAACGGAGGAGCGATGGCACTCAATCTTGACACCCTGCCGGATGAGGCGCGCGCCGAGATCGAGCGCCTGCGCACCGTCAATGCCTCCATGGGCGCCTACGTGACCCTCGTCGAGGGTGCCCTGCTGGCAGCGTGGAAGGCGGGAGAGCCCGGCCGTCGGGCCCTCGTCGAGCGGCCCGAGGACGAGCTCGACGAGGCCGAGCGTGGCCTCCGCGCGGCCTGGGAGCTGGTCGAGCAGGTGGTGCTGCGGGTCCCCGCTGAACGTTGACCGCGAGCCGTGCCGATCAGCCGAGCACCGAGAGCGCGTCGCTGGGCGGTGACAGCGGTCGGCCCAGCACGCCGCTCGGCAGGGTGTGCAGGATCTCGGTGGGCGTCACCCGGTTTGACAGGTCCAGAT
>CAZKKP010000171.1:0-8051 GCA_964553295.1 uncultured Thermoanaerobaculia bacterium
CGGCGGCTGCGGTGGTGGCGATCAGCAGCACCCGGTCGCCATCCCGTACCCAGTCCATGCCCACCGGGCGCAGGATCCTGCCCGCCCGCTCAAGGGCGGCGATCAGAACCCCCCGGGGCAGGCCGAGGTCGGCAAGCGGCGAGCGGGTCAGCCGGCTTTCTTCAGTAGCCTCGATCTCGAACACCTCGACGGCATCGTCGAGCAGGGCCGCCACCGCCCGCACCTGTCCCCGCCGCGCGAACTGCAGCGCCAGGCCGACCGACAGCAGCCGCGGGGAGATCACGGCGTCGATGCCGAGGTCGGTCATCATTCCGGCGAGCGCCGGGTTGTCGACCAGCGCGTAGGTGTGGGCGGCGCCGAGCTGCCGGGCGAGCAGACAGGAGACGATGTTCTCCTCGTGCCGATCGGTGGTCGCGACGAAGCTCTCGACCTCGGCCGCTCCCTCGTCGTCGAGGAGCTCGCGGTCGGTCGCCTGGCCGTGGATCACGAGCCCCTCGTCGAGCACCGCGGCCGCGGCGTCACACCGCTCGCGGTCGGGCTCGACGACGGTCACCGGCACCCGCTGCGCCTCCAGCCGGCGTGCCAGCTCGAGGCCGATCCGACCGGCGCCGGCGATCATCACCCGGCGATCCCGGCCCCGCCGCTGGCCGAGCAGAGCCAGCACGTTGTCGAGCTCCGCCGGGTCCATCGCGAGGTAGACGAGGTCGCCGGCGAGGATCTCGTCGTCGCCGTGGGGCACCCGCCAGCGGCCGTGTCGGCGGATCGCGACCACCAGCATCGGCGTCGCCGGAAAGAGCAGCCGCATGTGGGACAGCAGCAACCCGGCGAAGCTGCTGCCGGCGGCGACGACGAAGCCCGCCACGAGCAGCCGGCCCGCGAAGAAAGGCGCCACGTCCGCCGCCCCGGGCACCGGGATCAGCGACAGGATCTTCTCGACCGTGGCGGTCTCCGGGTTGATCGCCAGGCGCATCCCGTCAGGGCCGGCGGCGAGCGCCTGGAAGCTCTCCTCGTGGCCCGGGTCGCGCAGCCGCGCCACCACCCGCGGCACCTGGAACAGCGACGAGCCGATGAGGGCGACGACCATGTTCGCCTCGTCGGAGTTGGTCGTCGCCAGCAAGAGGTCGCAGCCGCGGATGCCGGCCTGCTCGAGCACCGGCACCGTCGAGCCGTTGCCGACGATCGCCTGGACGTCGAGCCGCTCGTCGAGATCCGCGACCAGTTTTCGGTCGCGCTCGACCAGTACCACGTCGTGGCCGTCCGCCGACAGCTTGCCGGCGAGCGTCGAGCCGACCAGACCGCCGCCGACGATGATCACCCGCACCGAAGGTCCTCCCGACCCGGCGAGTCTACACCCGGTCGCTCCGGGGGGCAGGGGACAGGGGACGGGGGACAGGGGCCGGGCTGGGCTAGGGCGGCGCGCCGGCCTCGATCCAGGCGCGCACTAGCTCGAGCTCGCGCTCGGGCAGGCGCTTGGCGCCGGCGACGGTGCGCGGCATGCCCTCGCCCTTTACCGGACGGTGGTCGAGCTTGAGCCAGAGATAGGAGCGCTCGGGGTCGCCGGCGGCGACGAGCAGAAGGTCCGGCGCCTGGACTGCCGGCCGGCCGACCATCCTCTGATAGCCCTCGCCGGGCTCGAGCACCAGCTCGGCCTTGGCCTCCTCGAAGGTGTGGCAGGCGAGGCAGCGGGCGAGCATCAGCGGCTCGACGTGGGCCGCCCAGCCCGGGTGCTCCCCCGGCGCGGGCAGCGGCAGCTCGGGCCCGCAGCCCGCCGCCGCCAGTGACAGGAGGACCGTCGTCAGCACTCGCATCGCCCGGGTGAACCCGTCGCACCCGGGGCAGATTCCGGGCAGTGGGTTGTGGGTTGCTGGCTGTCGGGATCGCGCCGAGATGGCTCGTGGCGGCTCGACCACGCGTGGCATGGCCGGTTCATGAGAGGGGGCCCTGGGAAGTGGAGGATGCTGTCGGGCGCCAGACCAGGCCAGCTCAACATGCTCGGAGGTGCCGCAGGTGACCCGGCTGCTGGTGGTCAGCACCCCACCCGCGTTGCCTCGGCAGACATCGGGGCAGTAACAGCCGGGGCGGTCGAAGATGTCGCGCGGTGGGGGGCTGCTACTTAGGAGCGCTGCCAGGCGCGTTTGACCCAGGGGACGGCCCCGTGAAGGTGGCGGGTGAACGCCGGTACCTGGTAGTGGGTGAGGTCGTCGACGACCACCAGCCGGACGCGGGCGCCCCGCCGGGAGAGCTGTCGCGCGACGTCGGCGGTGAGCTGGAGAGGGACGACCTCGTCGAGTCGGCTGTGAACGATGTACAGGGGGATTCGCCAGTCGACCTCGCCGGAGCCTTCCGGCGGCCGACCGGAGATGATCAGGGCGGCGGTGAAGCGGTCCTGATGGCGTGCCGCGATCGCCCAGGCGCCGATTGCGCCCATGCTGTAGCCGGTGAGCAGGGTTCTCTCCGGGTCGGTCGCCCATGTCTTCTGAACGTGCTCGACCAGTGCCAGAACGTCGCCCTCCGCCTCCGGCCCTGTCCACTTCCCGCGGGTGCAGTCGGGCGCCACGATGATCGCTTCCAGTTTGCGCAAGCCCGGCTCGATCAGGCCGGTCAGGAACGGCCCTCCGAAGTAGGGCGTCACGGTTCCGCCGTAGTGCAGCGCCACGACGAGCGGCGCCGGCTGATCGGGCTCGAGCCCTGCCGGGATCGAGATGGTGTAGCGCTGCCCGCTGCCGGGCACGACCTCCTGCCGGATTTCCGCCTGTCCAGCCCTGCCGGCGAGGCCGGGAGAGCCCACCAGGATGGTCCCGGACACGAGCCAGATGATTGCCATGCCGCGTTGGGGAGATGTCATGATTCGAGAGACTACCACCCACAAGGAGGCGCAGGCGTCCCGGAGCGCGCCGCGTACGTCGACGGGGCATCGGGCCACGGACGACCAGACCTTCGACGAGCCGGAAGGCCCTCCTCAGGCGGTGACCGCGATCGCGATCGGCATACGCCGGCAGAGTCCCACGACGCCCCATCCCGTCCCAAGCCCCATCCCGAGCCGCCCGGGCGGCGGGCGGCCCGCGGGCGGCACCGCGCTCTCCTCGGCCACCCGCAGTAGACTGGGTCGTGGAGGAGCGATGGACCACTCGACGGCCGCCACCGAGACCGGGCACCTCGAGGCGGAGAGCTTCCGCCGCGAGGGCCATCGCATGGTCGACTGGATCGCGGACTACCTGGCCGGGGGCGCCCGCCGCTTCCCGGTGCTGTCGCGGGTCCTGCCCGGAGATGTCCGAGACGCCCTGCCGACAGCGGCGCCCGAGGCGCCCGAGGACCTCGCGGCGGTGTGGCGGGACTTCGAGTCGATCGTGCTGCCCGGGGTGACCCACTGGAACCACCCGGGCTTCATGGCCTACTTCGGCATCAGCGGCTCGGGTCCCGGCATCCTCGGCGAGCTGCTGTCGGCGGCGCTGAACGTCAACGGCATGCTCTGGCGCACCTGCCCGGCGGCCACCGAGCTCGAGCTGGTTGTGCTCGGCTGGCTGCGCGACGCCCTCGGCCTGCCGTCGGACTGGTTCGGCCACCTCACCGACACCGCCTCGATGTCGTCCCTGCTGGCGGTGGCGGCGGCCCGGGAGCACGCCGACCTCGACATCCGCCGTCGCGGCATGGCCGGCCGCGACGACCTGCCGGCGATGGTGGTCTACGCCTCGGACCAGGCTCACTCGTCCATTGCCAAGGCCTGCCTCGCGCTCGGCCTCGGCCTCGACGGCTTCCGGGCGGTCTCCCACGACGCCGACTACCGGATGGACGTCGCGGCGCTCGAGGCGGCGATCGTCGCCGACCGGGCGGCGGGCCGGCGGCCGCTGGCGGTGGTCGCCACCGTCGGCACCACCTCCACCACCTCGGTCGACCCGGTGCCGGCGATCGCCGAGGTGTGCAGCCGCGAGGGCCTCTGGCTGCACGTCGACGCCGCCTATGCCGGCTCGGCGGCGCTCTGTCCCGAGCTCGCCTGGTGCTTCGCCGGCTGCGACCGCGCCGACTCGCTGGTCTTCAACCCCCACAAGTGGTTGTTCACGCCGATCGACGCCTCGGCCCTCTACACCCGCCACCCCGACACCTTCCGCCGCGCCTTCTCGCTGGTGCCCGAGTACCTGACGACGCCGATGTCCGGCCAGGTGGTCGACCTGATGGACTACGGCGTCCAGCTCGGCCGCCGCTTCCGGGCGCTCAAGCTGTGGTACGTGGTTCGCGCCTTCGGCCTCGATGGGCTCCGCGAGCGGATCCGCCGGCACAACGCGATGGCCGCCGAGCTGGCGGCCTGGGTCGACGGCCACCCGGCTCTCGAGCGCCTGGCGCCGGCGCCGTTCTCGGTGGTCTGCTTCCGCGCCCGCGCCGCGGGCCTCGCCGGCGAGGCCCTCGACCGCTACAATCTCCGTCTGATGGAGCACGTCAACGCCTCAGGGCGCGTGTTCCTGTCCCACACCCGGCTCGACCCGGGGATCGCGCTGCGGGTCGCCATCGGCAACCTCGGCACCACCGCCGAGGACGTGGCGAGCTGCCGCGCCCTCCTCGAGGAGGGACTCCGATGCCTCTTGACCGACTGACCGTGCCCGGTGGTTGGCCCAGCCGCCTCCGACGCACCCTGCGGGCCCTGCCGGTGACCGTCACCGGCTTCTCCACCCTGCTGGCGTTCAACGCCGCCCAGACCGCGAGCCTGAGCCTCATGCCGTTCTCCAAACGGGCCTTCCGCCGCTTCAACCGCTGGTGCGCCGCCTCGTGGTGGGGACTGTGCGTGATCGCCGCAGAACGCTTCAACGGCACCCGCGTGCTGGTCTCGGGCGAGGACGTGCCCGAGCACGAGAACGCGCTCCTGGTCGCCAACCACCAGAACATGCCCGACATCACGGCACTGATGGCCTACGCCCGGTCCAAGCGCCGGCTCGGCGACCTCAAGTTCTTCGTCAAGCACGCGATCAAGTGGGTGCCCGGGATCGGCTGGGGCATGCAGTTCCTGAGCTGCCCGTTTCTCAGGCGCGACTGGGACCGGGACCGCGAGCGCGTCCGACGCACCTTCGCAGCCCTGGTCGACGAGCGCATCCCGATGTGGCTGGTCACCTTCGCCGAGGGCACCCGGGGAACCCCGGAGAAGATCCGGGCCTCCGCCGAGTGGGCGCTGGAGCGCGGGCTGGAGGCGACCCGACACGTCCAGCTGCCGCGGACCAAGGGCTTCGTCGCCACCGTCGAGGGCCTGGGCGACCACCTCAACGCCATCTACGACGTCACCATCGCCTACGTCGACGGGGTGCCGACGCTGTGGCAGTACATCACCGGCCAGGTGCGCCAGGTCCACCTGCACGTTCGCCGCTTCCCGGTCGAGACCCTGCCGCGGGTCGAGGGCGAGCTCAAGCAGTGGCTCTACGACCGCTTCCAGGAGAAGGACGCGCTGCTCGAGCACTTCTACGCGCACGGGCGCTTCCCCGCTGAGGCGTAGTCAACCGGCGGACCGGGGTGGCGGGCGGGCCCCCGCGCCCCGCCGTCCCGTCCCGCCGGGGAGTGGAGCAGTCCATCTCAGGCGGCCTCGGCCCTGAACAGCCGGCGGGTCCACACGGCGAGGGCGACCGAGGCGGCGAGGAGCAGCGCGCCGAAGGCCTGGTGGGCGGTGGTGATGGTGACCTCGAGGGTGGTCGGGCTGCCGACCACGGCCTGACCCTGGGTGACGGCCAGGGCGGCGATGCCGAGGGCTACCTGGACGCTGACCAGGCCGATCAGCAGCTGGCCCAGGCGCTGCACCGGCCAGACCCCGTGGTAGAAGCCCCAGGCGCGGGCGCCGGCGATCACCGCGACCATGGTCACCACTGCCGCCAGGGTGATGTGGACGATCAGGCCCTGGGCGAGGTGGCGCTGGATGGCGCCGAGCACGAGCTGCACGACCAGGGTTGCGACGAGCACCGCCTGCAGGGTGTGGTCGCCGCCGGCGGTGGTTCGCTCGACGGCGGCCGGCGCCTCCCGCCAGTGGCCACTGACGGCGACGGCAAGGCCGACGAGCAGGGCCAGGAAGAGCTGCCCGAGCACGCCGTGGGCGACCGCCAGGGCGATCGACGGCGCCATGTCCTCGGGCAGGGTGGACAGCGTGAAGCTCCCGGTCACCCGCAGCCCGCCGAGGATGCCCTGCAGGATCACCAGCATCGCGGCCGTCCCGACCAGGCCGTGGACGAAGCGGCGACCGTCGCGCCGCCACAGGTACCAGGCCAGCACCAGCGTCGTCAGCCCGACCAGGGCGCCGAACAGGCGGTGCGCGTGCTCGTAGTACACGCCCCCGGTCATGCGCGACAGCGGATAGAGGAACATGTTGTAGCCGAAAGAGTTCGGCCAGTCGACCACGGCCAGGCCGGCCTCCTTGGAGGTGACCAGGCCACCCGCGACGACGAGCAGGAAGGTGGCCGCCACTGCAACCCAGGCGAACAGCGCCGGACCGTCGACGCCGGCGGGCGACACCACCCCGCGGGCGCCGGCCGTGGCCGCGGCCGCCGCCAGCAGGGCGACGACCACGATCGAGCCGGGCACCCACCACAGCGCCGACGGGCGAACCGCGACCGCCTCGGGCGAACTCAGGAGGCTGCCGAGAATCAGCATGTTGAGCACCGACGCGAGGGCGCCGGCGGCCAGCCCCGCGGCGGCCCGTCCGGTGCGGCGGCCGATCAGCCAGCCGCCGCCGAGCACCGTGGCGAAGAGGGCCGCGGCGGTCACCGGGCCGGGGGCGGCCACCGCCGGCAGGTGGGCGATGTAGGCCACCGCCCACATCGCGACGGTGAGCCCGAAGCCGAGGGGGAGAACGGTGGTGAGGTCGACGGCGGCGGTCCGGGGCATGGCGTCCTCCTCGGGGAATTGAGACTCCGTCCGAGACTGTTATCATGGCCGGTGTCCGACGACATCATCGCAGAATCTGGTGGGGAACACGACAGCATGAACGTCCACAGCGCAGCCGAAGCGGTCGCCGCCACCGACGTCCCGGGCCTCAGGGCAACTCTCGGGATTTACCTCGAGCTGGCCAAGGCCCGGCTCGCCTCCCTCGTCATCCTGACGACCGTGGTCGGCTACGTCCTCGCCGCCCGCGGCCACGCCCGCTTCGACGTGCTGCTCGCGACGGTGGTCGGCACGGCGCTGACCGCCTTCGGCGCCAACATCCTCAACCAGTGGTGGGAGGCCGATCGCGACGCCCTGATGGAGCGCACCCGCAGCCGGCCGCTGCCCTCCGGCCGGGTGTCGCGGCCACGCGCCCTCGCCTGGGGCCTGCTGTCGAGCCTCGTCGGTCTGGTCGTGCTGGCGGGTGGCGCGAACCCGCTGACCGCCGCCCTGGCCCTCGGCGTGATCCTGCTCTACGTGCTGGTCTACACCCCGATGAAGGTGGTGAGCCCGCTCAACACCGTGGTCGGCGCGGTGTGCGGCGCGATCCCGCCGGTGATGGGATGGACCGCAGCCGCCGGTCGTCTCGAGGCCGGCGCCCTGGTCCTTTTCGCCGTGCTCTTCGTCTGGCAGGTGCCGCACTTCTTCGCCCTGGCCTGGATGTACCGCGACGACTACGCCCGCGGCGGCTACCGGATGCTTCCCGCGGTCGACCTGGACGGCGCCGTCACCGGTCGGATGGCCTTCCTGTGGGCAGCGGCGCTGCTGCCGGTGGCGGCGGCGCTCACCGGCGTCGGCGTCACCGGCTCGGTCTTCCTCGTCGCCTCGCAGCTTCTCGGCCTCGGCTTCACCGTCCTCGGCTGGCGCTTCCTCCGGGAGCGCAGCCGCCGGGCGGCCCGCCGGCTCTTCCTCGCCAGCGTGCTCTACCTGCCCGCCCTGCTCGGCCTGATGGTGGTCGACATGGACGAGCGCCTGAGTCACGCCGCCGCCCTCGTGGCACCGCCGCCGGCCGCCGCCGGTCTCGCCCTGGCCCGGCTCGACTGACCTGCCCCGGGGCGCCGTCCAGCTGCAGCGCCGCGGAGCTGCGCTGAGGCTTGGCGAACGTCGGCAGCCGTGCTCTACTCGTGACCATGTACCGTCTCCCGTCGCTGCTCGCGGCCGTCCTG
>CAZKKP010000172.1:0-8045 GCA_964553295.1 uncultured Thermoanaerobaculia bacterium
GGTCGGGCGATCGGCCGCGGCGACGGCGACGGCGCGCGGCGGGCCGGCTCGGCGGCGCTGCTCCTCGGCGGCGGCATCATGTCCTTGACCGCCGTCGCCCTGATCGCCGCGCCACGGGCCTTCGCCGTCGCCTACACCTCGGCCGAGGAGGTGGTGGCCCTGGCGGTGGTGCTGATTCCCATTGCCGGGCTGTTCCAGGTCTTCGACGGCCTCCAGGTGACCGCCGCCGGGGTGCTCCGGGGGGCCGGCGACACCCGCGCGCCGATGGTCGTCAACCTGCTCGGCTTCTGGCTCATCGGGCTGCCGGCGAGTCTGTTCCTCGCCTTTCCCCTCGAGCTCGGCCCGCAGGGCCTGTGGCTCGGGCTGGTCGTGGGCCTCGGCGCGGTCGCCGCCTTCCTGCTCGCCCGGGTCGCCCGCCGCTTCGCCCGCCCCCTGGTGCGGGTCACGGTGGAGTGAGGCCCCGGGTCAAGCGGGCCGGTCGGGCCGGTCTCCGGGTCGCCCGCCGCTCCGGGCTCGGTGTCAGTTCCGAACGCCATCCAGCCTCGGGCGCGGTCGACCTGGCCGCCGATGCCGGCCGCTGGCCCGCCTCTCGCTCCTCCTGGCCTGCTTCCTGCCTGCGATCTCCTTCCTCGCCGGCTCGGTCCTGGTCTGCGCCGGCGTCGCGCTGACCGAGAGCGGGTAGGGACACCGCCCGCGACCGCGTCGCCGTGGACCGGCCCGAACAGGGTGGCATCAGCCACTCTGCGACAGCGCGTCCACCACGGCTGAATCTCTCATGGCTCCAGCAGCGCACATCTCTCCTGCAGGTCGTGGTTCGCAACCCGGGCTCGCCCAGGAGGGGCGCCTCACGACAGAGCGGCCGGCGCCCGAAGGTCGCCGGCCGCTGGTCGATACTCCCGAGCAAGCAGGGTTAAGGGTGGACCACCGACCAGGCGTCGGTGGTACCGGACTCGAAGTCGTCGGCGAACATCAGGTGGCCGGTGCACTCGGAGCCCTGGAGCACCGTTACGTCGTCGACCCACCAGCCCTGGCCCGACACCGACGAGTCGCAGGCCATCCGCCAGCGCAGCAGGACCGCATGGCTCGCGAAGTCGGTCAGGTCGACCTCCACCTCTTGCCAGCCGGCGCTGTTGCCCGACCACGCCTGCCGGCCACCGATGGGGCTGGAGAAGCTGGTGCTGATGGTGCGGTTGTAGCCGTTGCTGAGGATGCGCTGGAGGTTCGCGGGGATGCCGGCGCCGTTGCCGGCGAGGATGTCGAACCAGCTCGCGCCGCCGTCGACCGAGTACTCCAGCACGCCGCCGTCGTAGCCGCTCTCGGTGTTGAACTGGTGCCAGAAGAACAGCTTCCCGGAGGTGACGGTGGTGAGGTCGATGGGTGACCCGGAGACGAGCAGTTGGTCCTTGACGAACATTTCGTCGGCGCAGAACCAGCTGTGGCTCGGCGAGTGGGACGCCGTCGTGGTGAGGGTCCACGGCGTCCCGGCGCTCCCACCGGGGCCCGCCGCGGTGGTCCAGGCGCCCGGGCCGCTCTCCATGTCGTCGGCGAAGAAGAGGGCGTCCGGCCCGGTGGCCATCACCCGCTGCTCGACCCGGTTGGCGTCCTCGTTGCCCGACTGACAGGGGCCCGAGCCGACCCCCGCGTTGTCCTCCGCGCGCACCACGTACGAGTGCAGGATGCCGCTGCTCAGGTCGGTGTCCTCCCAGGAGGTCGCCTCCAGGCAGCTGGCCACGAGGTTGGCCGGACCCGGCTCGAGGTCGGGGGTCTCGGAGCGGTAGACGTTGTAGCGCACCGCGGTGCCGCAGCGCTGGGTCGCCAAGCTCCACGACAGCTGCACGTTGCACTGGCTGGTCTGGGAGTTGCTCGCGCTGACCAGACCGTCGAACAACGGCGGCAGGGTGCAGTTGCCGCTGGCGGTGGCGTCGGCGCACGGGCTCGGGTCGGACTCGCAGCCGTCCTCCGGCTCGACCGCGATGACGACCCAGGAGTAGGTGGTCCCACCGGAAACCCCGAGGTCGGAGTAGGTGGTCGAGGTGAGCCCGGTGACGATGGGTTCGAGCACGGTCCCCGGGCAGCTGCCGAAGGAGCGGTAGACGGTGTAGGTGATCCCCGGCACTGCCACCTCGTCCCAGGCGAGGTCGACCCGGTTGTCCTCGACTGCGGTGGCGGTCAGCGAGGTCGGCCCGTCGAACGGGTCGCACACCGCGCCGGGCGGAACGTTGCTGCCGAGGGAGCTGATCACGAGCTGGATCGGAACCCCGCGGTTGGGGTCGTCGTTGGCCGGGTTACCAGTCGTGCAGAAGCTGCTGCCCCGGCAGTGGTGCAGCGACACCACCTTGTGGTCCGAGTAGCCGAGCACCGGAGACCCGGACGAGCCGCCCTGGGTGTCGGCCCAGTAGCCGACGTCGTTGAAGCCAGAACCCGAGCAGGGCGCCTCGGTCAGGCTGTTGGCGTAGCACATGCCGCCGAGGGCAACGTCGGACGGGTAGGTCGAGACCATCGCGAAGCGTTTGCCCCACCCGGCCGGGTGCTGCACGAGGTAGATCCGCTCGTTGAGGACGGCGCCGGTCTGGCGCAGGGTCAGGAACCCGTAGGTCGCCGGCAGGTTGGTGCCGCTACCGGTCGCGGTGTCGGGGATGACGAGAGCGTAGTCGAGGCCGGAGTTGGCGGTGACGAAGGTGCCGCCCGAGGCCTCGACCACCCCCGGACAGGCCAGGGAGGAGGCGCAGTTGGTGGCGCAGGCGGCCCCCTCGGCCATGAACTCGAAGTCGATGTTGTTCATCGTCGACTGGGAACCGATGCAGTGTTGGTTGGTCATCAGGTGGCCCGCGTTGCCCACCAGCCAGCCGGTGCAGTGCGCCGAGCCGTTCAGCAGCAGGCGGGCGATCGCCCGGGCCCGGTCGTAGGCCTCAGGCTCGGAGTCCTGGTAGCACTTCGCCTCCTCGGTGTCGTCGGCGGTGCACACCGACTCCCCCCAGCCCCGTGGCGCCGGGAGGTTCATCTTCTCGCCCAGCCCTTCCTGCCAGTACAGCAGGATCTCGGCGTCGGAGTAGCCACGACCGTATTTGTCGACCGTGTAGCCGAAGGCCCCCACGCTGCCCGCGGACCAGAGCTCCACGATCGCCGTGTCGCCCTTGACGTGGGTCGCGAAGAAGCCCCCCGCGCCCTCGCGTCCGAGGTCGGCGCGGCCGGCGCCGGTGTACTCCCACTTCTGCGACCCGTCCTCGGAGCGGACGACGACCGTGTCGCCCGGCGCCAGCTCGAGGCGCCGGAAGTGGAGGGCGATGTAGGTCGCCCCCGGGTGAACCACCTCGTCCACCCACGTCAGCCGGGCCTCGGGCGCCCCCGCGGTGGGGTACGGGTGGGGCGTCTCGAGCATGATCGGGACGTGCTCACCGATGACGACGGGACCGCGGTCGTTGGCCGACGCGCTCAGCGCGAGTGCGGTCAGCACCACCACCGTCCCTACTCGGGCCATGGATCTCAACGCCATATCCTCCTCCTTCTGATTCGCGTCCGGGCTGGGATCAGAGGATGGGGGCACGATGCCGAGGCATGGGCCGCAACCTACCCTCCGGGCGACACGCGCCATTGCCGGCGAGTATCTCACATGACCATGTCGGGTCTGCACGAATCAGTATGATCTGGAGAGCTGGACTGTGACGATCCTCTGTCTGGTGAGACGCCACCGCAGGATCAGTGGCCGGCGACCAACCGGCGGTGAGATGCCGCGACCGCCGCCATGCCGGCAGGGGTCGTGAAGGTGGCCGATTTCGGGATTGCCCGACACAGCCCGGAGACCCCGGCCTTCCTCGAGCGGGCCGTTCTCAAGGGGTTGGCGCGGGACCGGGCCGACCGCTGGTCGACTGACGGGCGGCGGTGCGATCGTGGCGACGCCCTCAGCGGGCGTCGGCCTGTAGTACCGCTCGGTCACGAAGCACCGGCAGGCGGGCGCATCGCCGCCCTCGGTGCGTGACCGTGCTCATGGCGAGGGGTACTGTAGCTCCGCCGCCAGCCGCCGGCGGAGGGTTGCGTCGACCCGCGGGTCCGTGAGCGCTTCCTCGAGGTCCGCCACGGTGTCCAGGTCGGTCCGCGACGACAGCTCCAGGTGGGGCGTGTCAAGCTCGGCCAGCCGGCGCCGGGTGGCGGCCAGGACCTCCGCCGTCGACCACGGGATCCCCGAGAAGAGGTCGTGTCCGGGCCGCCGCTGACCGACCAGCCAGTAGCCGCCGTCGACGGACGGTCCGAGCACCACCGGCGCGCTCGTGAGGGCCGAGAAGGCGTCCCGGAGCAGATCGGCGCTCAGTCCTGGGAGGTCCGAGCCGATCAGCACCATCGCCTCGGCGCCGGCCGCGAAGTGCCGGCCGAAGGTGCGCCCCATCCGGTCCCCCAGGCCCCCGGGACCCTGGTCGACGACCTCGAGCCCCGGCGGCGGCTGCCAGACCTCGCCGAGTCCGTCGGTGTCTGCCAGGGCAAGGCTGACCGGCGGGCCGGCGGACAGCGCCTGGGCCAGCGTGTGCTCCAGGAGGAGTCGGTACAGTCGCGCCGCCGTCACAGGCCCGACCGCCCCCGCCAGCCGGGTCTTGACCCGTCCCGCGACCGGCACGCGACCGAAGACGACGAGGCGCCGGGTCATCGCGCCGCCCGGTACCAGCGGGCCAGTCGCTCGGGGCTGACCCCGAGCCGATAGAGCCACGGAAACGTCGCCAGGCAGAGCCATCCCCAGAGGGGTCGTCGCGCGAATCGGCGGGCGGTGGTGCGGACCTCGAGGGGCGCCCGGGTCAGGCGGCCCGTCCGGAGGCAGCGTCGCGCCAGCTCGACGTCTTCCATCAGGGGGATGTCGGGTACCCCGCCGACGGCCTCGAGGGTCTCCCGGCGGAGGAACGGCGCCTGATCGCCGTAGGGCGCGCGGAGCCGGCGGCTGCGGAGGTCCAGCAGCCGCCACCAGGCCCGGGTCAGCGGCGTGCTGCGTCCCCCCGGAGGTGGTTCGGTGTGCAGGCGGAAGCAGCCGAGCGCGGTGCGCGGGTCGGCCAGCGCGTGCGCGACCGCCGGGCGCCAGCCCTCGGGCAGGCGGCAGTCGGCGTGCAGCAGGAGGTAGCTCGCGGCCCGGACGGCCTCGGTTCCGCGTCGCAGCTGGCCGCCGCGCCCCGGAGGGCCGGTGACGAGGACGGCGTCGGGGCGTTCGTGCGCCGCCACCGCCAGCGTCCGGTCCGAGCTGCCGCCGTCGCTGACCACCACGGCGGTGTCGGGCCACGCTCCCACCGACCGGAGGCAGGAGCCGACCGTGTGCTCCTCGTCGAGGGTCGGAATCACCACCGCGAGCAGCGGGTCGTCGGCGCTCACGACCGAGCCGCCCGGAGCGGACCGGTCGGGCCGGTGTGCGGGCTGACGGGGGGCGGGGGCATCGGCCTCGACCATAGCATCCGCCGAGCCGTCCGGGCAGCTCGCGGCGCAAGCAGCTCGACGGAGACGAGGCTTGCTAAACTTGCCAGCGGAATGCCCGCCAGAGAACCTGTGGACGACCAGGTCGAGCGCCTCCGGGTCGGCGACGAGGGTGCGTTCCGCGAGCTGATCGCCGCCCATCACGGCGCCATGCTGCGATTCGTGAGGAGCTTCGTGCGCAACCCGGCGACCGCCGAGGAGGTGGTTCAGGACACCTGGATGCACGTCGTGCAGGGTCTCGACCGCTTCGAGGGCCGCTCCTCCTTGGCGTCGTGGATGTTCTCCATTCTCGCCAACCGCGCGCGCACGCGGGCTGTGCGCGACGGCCGGACCATCGTGTTCTCGGACATGGCGGCGCCCGACGGCGACGACGACGCCGTCGACCCGTCGCGTTTCAACGCGTCGGGATACTGGCACGAGCCGCCGCGCCCCTGGGACGACCTCACGCCGGAGCGGCTCGCCGCCTCGGCCCAGGCCCGCGAGCTGATGCTGGCGGCAATCGACGAGCTGCCCGAGGGCCAGCGCGCGGTGGTGGTGCTGCGCGACCTCGAGGGGCTTTCGGCGGAGGAGGCGTGTAACGTCCTCGGCCTCAGCGAGACCAACCAGCGAGTGCTTCTCCACCGGGGGCGGTCGCGCCTGCGACGACAGCTCGAGACGCTGGTGGGGAAGGGAAAGGTCTGAGGGTCTCCCGATGCTGACCTGCCGCGAGCTGACCGAGCTGGTGACCGCCCACGTCGAGCGGCGGTTGAGCCTCTGGGAGCGCCTCCAGTTCCAGCTCCACCTCGGGATGTGCCGGCACTGCCGCGAGTACCTGCGCCAGATGGAGACGACCCGGAAGACCCTCGGCGCCCTGCCGAGCGAGCCGCCGCCGCCCGAGGTCGAGGCCGAGCTGCTGCGCCGCTTCGCCGACTGGAAATCGAGCCGGACCGCGTCCGCGGAGTGATCTCCCGCCGCTCGTGACCGGTGGTCGGCGTCGAGCGCCTGCACGCCCAACTCGGTCGCCATCGCGCGCAGCCGCTGCAGCCGCTGCTCGCGCGGCTGCTCGAGGACGTCGACTGTTTCTCCGGCGGCCGCGAGCCCACCGACGACCGCGCCCTCCTCGCCCTCCGAATGCGCTGATCCCGCTGCACGTGGCCCAGCGCGAACCGTGCCCGCAGCCTGACCGCCGGACTCGTCACCACAGAGTCACAGAGACACAGAGGTGCACAGAGACGCGATGCGTATCCCGTAATGGCGATCCAGGGGACTCCACCAGAATCATTTGGCAGGCCGTCGCGAAATTCGTGCCGTCCCTCGGTGCAACCCAGGTTCGAACGTGCTTCCGCGTTGCGGAAGATCGTGGCAGTAGCTCCGTTCAACTTTTTCTCTCACAAAAACTTTGAGTTCCGCTTCCGGTGGTGCTGGGCTTCTCTGTGGCCCTCTGTGCCTCTGTGACTCTGTGGTGAAGACGCCAGCGGTTGCGTTGCGGGTGGGTCGGTGGTGGGGCGGTGTAACGAAACCGGATCTCGTTGGACTGACGGTGGCGGAGGGGATCGAGGTGGCAACCGCCGCCGCCGCCTCCAGACGGATCGCCCGTCCCAGAATCTCGCTCGACGCCACCCTTCAACCTCGACGCTGCCGAAGGAGACTGACATGAGCCTCACGAACGCCAACCCAGCAACCGCGGCATCGGGCGCCGACGTCGCCGGCGATACCCCGAGCAGCTCCCGACCCTGGCTGCGACCGCTGGTCCTCGGTTTGGCGCTGGTGGCGCTGCTGGTTGCCGCCAATGCGCTCGGTCTCGGCGACCGCCTCGGCGAGCTGAGGTCCTGGATCCTCGAGCTCGGCCCGTGGGGTCCGGTGGCCTTCGTCGGCCTCTATGCGGTGGCGGTGGTCGCCGCGATCCCGGGATCGGTGCTGACCATTGCCGCCGGCGCGATGTTCGGCTCGGTGCTCGGCACCGGTGTGGTCAGCGTCGGCTCGACGCTTGGAGCGGCCGGGGCGTTCGCGGTGGCGCGCTGGTTCGCCCGCGACTCGGTGGCGAGCTGGCTCGAGCGCAGCGAGAAGTTCGCCAGGCTCGACGAGATGACCAACCAGCATGGCGCGATCATCGTCGCCATCACCCGTCTCGTACCGATCTTCCCCTTCACCCTGCTGAACTACGGTTTCGGCCTGACAGGCGTGCGCTTCCGCACTTACGTGCTGTGGTCCTGGCTGTGCATGCTGCCGGGAACGATTCTGTATGTCGTCGGCGCCGACGCCGTGACCCGGGGGCTCGCCGAGGGGCGGGTGCCGTGGCCGCTGGTCGGAGTCGTCGCCGCGGTCGCCGTCCTGCTCGCCTTCATCGTGCGGCGCGCCCGCCGCGCCCTGTCCGCCCCCACCACCTCGGCCTGAGATCGGAGATGCGACCATGACTGCCTTCCCCGACGTGACGCCTGCCGACGCCCACAACCAGAAGCTGCTCGCCAACGTCCATCCTTCCGACTGGGCCAGCCCGACTCCCGAGGGCCGCTACAACCTCGTCGTCGTCGGCGCCGGAACCGCCGGCCTGGTGAGCGCCGCCGGCGCCGCCGGCATGGGCGCGAAGGTGGCGCTGGTCGAGCGTCACCTGATGGGCGGCGACT
>CAZKKP010000173.1:0-7989 GCA_964553295.1 uncultured Thermoanaerobaculia bacterium
TCGTCCGCCGGCTCGGGGACGCGCGCTCCCTGTACCCGCTGACCCTCGCCGTCACCGTGCCGGGTCCGACGGACGACGCCGTCGCCCGGCTGGAGGTCCCGGCCGCCGGCGACCCGGTGCGTCGCATCTCCGTGGAGCTGCCCGCCGACAGCGGGCAGCACACAGCCCTCGACGTCGTGCTCGAGGTCGACCGCGTCGTCTCCCCCGGCGACGGCCTCACCGCCCGCTCCCTCCGTCTCGAGTCCCTCACCCTGCGCTGACGCCCGCGAGCCCGGATCAGGGCCCAGGGCTGAGGGCGGAGGGACCCGAAAGGGTGCCCGATACTCCAACCCACGACGCCCCCCATCGCGGGCCCGGACCTCGACCCCACAACCCCCGGTCGCTGCGCCCGACCCTGTCGGGTCCTGGCTCTCACCCCTCACCCCGCCCTGCGGCGGGCGGCAGCGCCACGTCCTTCGTTCTACCGGTCACGGTCTGCTCGGTGCCCGAGCCCGTGTGCTCGGACTCACTCGAGCTTCACGACAACCTCTCGACCGCTGCGAACACTCGCCACTTCCCTGGCATCCCTCAGGGCTACCGTGTAGGTCCCCTCAGGCACTCCGCTCAGCCGCAGGTCTCTGTCCGGGCCGACCAGCGGTCGCATGCCCAGGCGTGTCAACAGCCAGGAAAGGTCCCAACCGTCGGTGGAGACCACGGTGGGGGAACCGGACGCTGCTGTAGACACCACGACGACGGAGCCTGCAGGCTGGCCAGTCAACCGCAAGGTCCGGTCGCGACGATCGGTGTCGTGCAGGCCGCCGAGAATCCAGGACCCGTTGGCGAATGCTGCGGCGCGGACCTGCCGTGGGACCGGGTCAGGCAGGTGGAACTCGACCACGCCCAATGAGCTGGAAAGCGCGATCTGGTCCGCACCGGTCCCGGTGTGGAGGAAGACAAACGCCGACGGCGCCGGTCGGCCTCGTTCGTCCAGCACTTCAACGCGAAGGGTGCTCTCCGAGTCTTCGCGGATCACCAGCGTCGGCCGGTCGACCCGCCGATTCTCCTCGACCTCGATGGCGAGCACCTCGCTCGTCGCCGATCCGTGACTCGCCTGCAGTCGCGAAGTGCCCGGCGCAAGCCCCGAGAGACGGAACTCGCCGTTTGCGTCTGCGATGGCCATGTTCCCCGACACGAGCTCGCGTACTCGAGCCTCGGGGTACGGTCGCCTATCCTCGTCGACGACGCTGCCGGCGATCTCGATGGCCGAGAAGCGGAGAGCCGTCTCGAACTCCTCCACCTCCGGAACCTCGACGTCGACGGCGCCACCGCTAGCCCCGGACTCCGGGTACCAGGCAACGCGCCATGCACCGGACGAGACGTCGAACGTGTCGAAACGACCGTCGTGGGTGACCGGCACCACGATATCCATGCGCGTGGTGCTGAAGGACGACTGCTGGCGCAGCCCGGACGGCGCGGTGACCGTCATGATGCCCCCGGGAAGCCCATCGTTCGACGACTCGCGGCTGCGCCAGACTGTTGTCCCCGCTCCACGTCCCTTGTCACCGACGACGACACTTCCCAGCACGTGAACGTCCGCTCCATCGCATCGAACTGACTCGTCCGAGTCGCCGACCGTGACCGACCGTGAACAGATCTGCTTCTGGCCCCTCTGGACCACGAGGTCATAGGTCCCTGGCTCGACCCTGGGAAATGCCGCCAGACCTCCGCGCATGGGGGCCTGAAGCAGGTCAGCGGGCAGACCCTCGCCCCTCAGGTCGAGCTTGGCGACCATACCCTCCGGGTCGCGACTGGATACCTCGACCTCGAGTTCCCATCCTCTGGAAAGGCGGACGGGACCTAGATCGTTGAGCCCCTCGTCACCCTCGCCGAGGTCCACCTCGACGTGCGCACGGGCATGACCGGGAGCCTCCACCCGCAGGGTGACGAGACCTCGAGGCAGACCGCCTAGTGCGAAGTAGCCCTCACCGTCCGCCGCCGTCTCGATAAGGTCCTTCTGCATCCACGCGACGACGGGTCCCCGAGGCGACGGGCGCAGCGTCCAGACTCTGGCAGCGGCGACAGGCTCTCCGGTCTCCCCGCAGATCACCGTGCCCGCCACGACATGGCCTGGTGGCGCCGCGATCACCCCGAGGTCGCGCATCTCCCCGGGCGCGCCCGGCGGGATCTCAAGGCGCACGGATGGCGTCGTGGGACCCTCGAGAACGAGGTGGTACTCGGCATCCGGCAGCAGGTCCGCGGTCAGCCGACCTTCCTGGTCAAGCTCCTTGAAGGCCGTCGACGTGCCGGTCTCGATCCGGGCGCGGCCACCGCTGACCGGGCGCCCATCGGCCTCGACGAGCTGTGCCGAGACCCGGTACGCCCGAACCAGCTGCACCTGGAGTACCTTCGGAAGCGGTGCGTGAGCCGACGCTGCTGACGGGAGATGAGACTTCGCGGAGACCTGCACCTCGGCACCGGTTAGCGGGACGCCCGTCAACAGCACCGTCCCCGTATCGTCGGTAGCAAACGCGGGTTCGTTGCCGACACGAACCACTGCGCCGCGGACCGCGCGACCCAGGTCATCCCTCACCTTCACCGTCAGCTCCGCCGCTGGATGCAGGGCAAGGGCGCCGAGATTGACGCGCTCACCCTCCTGGAGCACCAGCCGCCTCGACATCGCCCCGTAACCCGCAGCTCGAACCTCCACGACGACCTCGCCCGCAGGCAGCCCCGAAGCGTCCCACACGCCGGCCGCGTCCGCTACGACTCGGCTCGACATGGCCCACGCCAGCGTTGGCTGGGCCCAGAAGTCGACGCTGATCACGGCGCCCTCGACCGGCTCTCCGGAGTCACCGTCAACCACCGTGCCCGTGACCCACGCTCCGGGCACGAGCTGCAGCTGCGACGGGATCTCGTCCCAAACTCCCTCGACCATCTGTGGGGCCAACTCGGCGCTCTGCACGAGCAGACGCACGGGCTCCTCGACAGGGATCGAGCGGACCACCACCCGCCCGCGGTCGCCGAAAAACAGGGCGACAGGCTGCCTGCGATTCCCGACCCTGAATGCCCCCGCTGAGAAGGCCCGGGCCACCACCCGTTCCACCGGGGACCCGTCGGCGGCGACGGCGGTGAGTTCCAGAGTCTTCGACGGGCGGACGCGTACCACCACCCCACTCTTCGCAGGCGCCACGTCAACCCATTCGCTCGCGACCTCAGCGCTGACCACCCGAAGGCGCCAGGGCTCTTTCGACGATCTCGGGATCGACGCGGTCTGGCCGGGTTCGATGCGCCACCTCGGCATGAGGTCCTCGAACACCGACTGCCACATCTCGGTTGGCCCGGCGATGACAGAGACGCCTTCGGCATCCCGTGGCAATTCGTGCAGCTCGAGGATCAGCGAATCCACCGCCGCCGGACTACGTTGCGACCCCGGCCAACCATCCGGGAGGACTCGCCGGGGGGCCTCACGGGTGGACCAGCGCCAACCGTGGTCCATGTCAGCCGGTGGCCTGTCGGACACCAGCTCCTCGCAGCTCGCGCGTCTCGGCACTCCGGAGGTCGAGACGACCACGACCTCGAGGCCGTCGCCATCGCAGGCAGTGGACCCTCCTGCGCCCCCGGTTCCTGGCCACAGGAGCATCCCAACCACGGTCATCCGGGTGAGCAACCGGAGGACCCGCGAGGCCGGGGAAGCCGTTCTCCCGCTAGCCGCTGACCCCCATGCCGCGGCCTCGTGGCGAGGGCCCGGGCAGGCGATCCAGCGAACCCAGATCGTCTTGCGCGGCCAGGGTGCTCGGATACCGGCATTGTCGACCATCATGGTTCCAACTCCAGGAACAGGATGCGCGGCGCAAACTCCGGAGTCACGCCAAGGTGCCCGCTTTCGTGCAGCAGCACGGCCACCTGCGGCCCGCGGAGGTCCATTCTCGCGCGGGTGCGATTCGAGGTTGACGAGAGCGGCAGCCGCACTCTTCGAGCTGAGGCGCCTTCACCAAGCACACGGAACTCCCACTCGGTCCTGTCGCGCATCGGACGGCGAACCAGGAGTGCCGGCGCCCCGCGCCACGACACGACGTCATCGACGATGAGATGCTGGTTCCAGTAACGCCATCGGGGCTCCATGCTGGCCGCAACCTCGCGACGCTGCTCAGGGTCCAGGGAGCAGCCCCCGGCGATACCAAGGGAGAGGCTCTGCCAGGTCTGCAGCAGGCGGCCCTCGGGCGAGTACCGGAAGACCCCGCCCTCGACCCCGGGCACCACCACGAAGCTCCCGTCATCCATGAAGCGCACGGCGCCCAGGTCAAGGGGCCCCGCCCAGGACACGATGTCGCTCCGGGGGCCAGCCTCGGAGTAGTGGACAGGTCGTGGCGTGCCCCGTCCGTCATCGACCCAGGCCATGGCACCATCAGGCGACCAGCGCCCGGCGCTATCCCTGCGCGCACCCAGGATCAGGGCTGTGTCTCCACGTACGTCGACGTCCAACACCGCCGCATAGTCGCGAAGCTCGAGCGTTTCCTGCCCGCCGGGACGGTGGAACGCAGCAGAAAACGCGGGTGCCGCAGCGACCAGGAGCTGGTCGGACACACCGACGCGGGTGGCATTCCAGAGCTGGCGGCGGCCGCCCCCTGCACCGATCGGAGTTGCCTGAACGGCCCCCTTGCGATCGACCTCGACGACACCGCGAGTGCCGGCGGCAAGCAACAGAGAGCCGTCGCCCTTCCAGCGCACGTCGAAGGCCCACCGCAGCTCCTCGGGCAGCAGCAGGGTCTCGACCAGCCTGATGCCCGGCTCCTTCGACGGAGCTTCCCGCGCCGGGATCGGGCTCGCCACCGCTCCGCTGTCAATCACGACGCTTCGGGGCGTCCTCTCGGACGATCCCGCCTGGGCGCCCTCCCCGGGGAACCCACCCAGACTGAGGAAGACAGCAAGAAGAGCCGCGACCCCAAGCCTGATCAGACGTCCATCCATGTTCATATTGCCCTCACGCTTCTCTTCCACCCACACAGTACCCTGCCAAATCGACCCGGCCCTGGGACAAAGACGCGTTTCGCCGGACCTTCGACGATGTGAGGCGCCTTCTGCTTCCAGAGTCAACCGGGGAGTGCCGCTCGAGATCCGGCAATCGCAGCCGAGCTGCCGCCTCACGAAAGCTCGCAGTGCGATCGCACGGCGAGCGTTCGAAAACCGTGGACCATCCGCCGGAGACCTATGGGTTCTGATTAAACGGATGTCCAGGAATACAGACTGCGAAGCCGTCCATCACGCAGGTCCCGCCGTCGTCGCTCCAGCACTCCATGCAACCACCGCCGGTGTACGCACACAGCAGTCCGTAGCCCGGGAAATAGGTCGCTTGGGAGTTCATGTACCACACGCAGTGGTTCCCCGCGGTGAGCAGAGTCGGCATGGCAAGAAGGGCAGCCAAAAACAAAAATATACTCAATTTCCTGCACATCATCTTTTTCATTTTAGACCTCCTTTGAAAGACTCCTATTGTCGTGCCATTATTGACTAAGAGGGGCGGGAGGTCAATAGTCTGGTGAAAATGAAGGGGGGACTCGCGTGCTCGAGATCACACTTTTTCGTGCACGTGCAGGGGAGCAGCGACGGGCACCGTTCGAGCGCCCCCGTCCGGTGCCCTGCCCCTTCACTCCTCACACATCACCCCTCACCCCGCCCGCGGCCGGCGCTGCGTGCTACGCTCGGCCGCGATGGCAGGGGGCAACGGGACCGCGGCCGCTGCGCCGGCGAACTCGTGCCGGCTCGCCGCCGGGCTGGTGGCGGTGGTCTATCTTGCGGTGGTCGCCAGCGCGATGGTGACCGACGTCTGGGACGAGGGTCGGGCGCTCAACCTGGTTTTTGGGCACTCGGTCGTCGAGCTGGTCACGACCAACTGGCAGCAGCGGGCGGCCGGCGGCGTGGTGCTGTTCCGACCCCTTCCCTTCCTGCTGGTCACCGCGGTCGCCAAGGGCGTCGGCGACTTCGAGCTGTCCTGGCGCCTGCTGAGGGCGTTGAACGGCCTGCTCCTGGTCGCGACTACGTGGTTGCTGGTCGACGTCCGCCGCCGGCTCTGCGGACCCGACCCGCTGCGCGACCTGCTGCTGGCCGCGGGGGTACTGTGGTCGGGCGGAGCGGTCATCGCCGGCGGCTGGTTCGCCACGATCTTCGACGTGGCAACGCTGCTCGCGATCGTCTGCGGGCTGGCTGCACTCGCCCGGGGCCGCGGGCTCACCGCCGGCGCCGCCTTCGGCGCCGCCTTCTTCTGCAAGGAGATCGCGATCCTGGCGCTGCCCCTGGTCGCAGCGCTGCGCTGGGCCGGCAGGACGCCGCGCCGGGCCAGCGATCAGGCGCTGGTGGTCGCAGGTTCGGCCGCCCTGGTGTACGGCGTGCTCCGTCTGTTGGTGGTGGCGCCGGGCTCGGCCGCGGACGTCCGGTCCTGGTCCCTTGCGGGGACGGCGAAGGCATTCTGGCAACTGCCGGAGACGATCTGGTGGCAGGTTGCCGATCCACCGCTCCCGGGGATCGGGCTGCTGGCGACCGCGCTGGTGCTCGCCACGGTGCGGCCCCTTCGGCTCTCAGCAGGCGCCGGCGCCGTCTGCGCCACCGCGGCGGTGGTGTACGGCGAGATGGTCCACGTCCAGGCAAGCCCGCTGCTGGACGCAGACAACTTCATCGGTCGGCTCCACCTGGTGCCGGCTGCGTTGCTGCTCCTCCTGGTGGCCGTCGGCGGCCGCCGGGTGGTCCTCGCAGCACTGGTCGTGCCGCTGGTCTGGGGCGCCGGACTGACCCTCGACCGTCACCTGCGGTTCCAGCGCGCCTACCTCCGGGTCTACGAGCTCGCTGCCGCCGCCGAGAACCCGCCACTCCTGGTCGACAGCCCGCTGTACCGCGGCGCCGAGCGCTTCGACCACGAAGCGCGGCGGCTGGTGTTCGGCGTCTTCCCGTCGGTGTGCTGGCGGCTCGAGCTCGACGGCACGCTCGTCGACCGGTGCTCGGCCGCGCCGGCGTCACAACCCGTCCCGGATTGAAACACCCCCGCGGAGGCCGTCGCCTCTGATCTCGTGGACTTGCTCTGGCATCACCCTTGCTGTGCTCGTTCTCCTTGGAGCAGGCATCGACTGGCCCGTCGTGTAACCTGCTCCCGAGTCGGTCTGTTAACATGTGATGGTTCAGGGCCGTAGAGATGCGACTTCCGGACGGATCGCAGCCGGACCTGAGGCGTCCGGCAGCCGGCGACAGCAAAGGAACGGAGCAGGTTCACCCATGGCACTGGTCGGCCGCCTCGAAGACCTGGACCTGACGGAGCTCTTCCACGTGCTCTCGCTGTTCCAGAAGTCCGGCAAGCTGACCCTGTCGAGCGACGACAAGAAGGGGGTCTTCCTGTTCCGCGGCGGCAAGATCGTCCACGCCGCGAACGGCGCCCCGCGGGAGTCCCTCGGCGCGATGCTCGTCAACCGCGGCCTGCTCTCCGACGAGACCCTGCGCATCGCCCTCGACCTCCAGGCGACCGAGCCGGAGCACCGTCGCCTCGGCGCGGTGCTGGTCGAGATGGGCGCCGTCGCCCAGGAGACCATCGAGCGCGTGATCCGCGAGCAGCTGCAGGGCATCACCGAGGAGTTCCTCCACCTCAGCGGCGGCTTCTTCAGCTTCAAGCCCTTCGACGAGGAGAGCGCCGACGACGCCCACCAGGTCGAGAAGGACATCGCCCTGCCGACCGGCATGAACACCGACCAGTTCATCCTCGACCTCCTGACCCGGCTCGACGAGGTGGAGGCCGCTCGGGGCGGCTCGACCGGCCGCGCCAACCCCAAGGCGATCGCACACCGCCGCTCCGAGCCGCGCGCTGCCGGGCGCGACGGGGACCTCGGCAACGTCCTCGACTACATGGTCGACACCGCGCTTTTCGGCACGGCCCGGGTCGATCGCGACACCGCGGCGGAGATCGCCGAGTCCCTCGCCGACCTTCGCTCCCTCGTGGTCGAGATCCAGCTCAGGTCACCCTCCTTCACCGGA
>CAZKKP010000174.1:0-7952 GCA_964553295.1 uncultured Thermoanaerobaculia bacterium
CGTTCATGCAGCAGAAGCGGCTGCAGTACGGGCGGCCGCCCTCGCCGCGGGCGCCGACGCACTGGATGAAGACGATCCGCCTCGGCGCCTCGAGGTCGGAGGGCCGCACCACGCGGCCGCGGGTGACCCCCGAGGCGTTGAGCATCCGTTCGAGCTCGAGACTGGTGACGACGTTGGGCAGGCGGCCGTAGCCGTAGGCGCCGAAGCGGCGGGCGTCGTACTCGTCGAAGCCGACCGCGACCACGACCGCGCCCACCTCGCGCTCGACCTCTGAGGGCAGCATGTCGAAGTCGATCGCCTCGACCTCGCACACCGAGGTGCAGTGGTCGCACGGCAGCAGGTTGGGTGGCAGGTCGGGCCGCGCGGTGCGCCTGGCCGCCTCGACCTTCTCCAGACGCCGCCTCTGGCGGGGGTTCAGGTGCGGCAGGAAGTTGAGGCACGCCTCCGGGTCGATGACGTAGGTCGCGGGCACCGACTGCGGGAAGGGGC
Organism: uncultured Thermoanaerobaculia bacterium; assembly: GCA_964553295.1. Classification (GTDB taxonomy): domain Bacteria; phylum Acidobacteriota; class Thermoanaerobaculia; order Thermoanaerobaculales; family Sulfomarinibacteraceae; genus CAZKKP01. The sequence continues at coordinate 490 of CAZKKP010000174.1, forward strand.
GGTAGATCGCCTTGCGCGCCATCAGGCCCATGTCGAACTCGTTGCCCCCCACCTGGGGGCAGGGTTCGACGCACAGCCCGCACGCCACGCACCGGTCCTCACGCACGTAGCGCGGCTCCCGGCGGACGGTGACCCGAAAGTCACCGGGCTCGCCGACGCAGCCGATCACCCGGGAGTTGGTGAGGATCTCGATGAGCGGATGCCGACCGGCATCCAGGGCCTTGGGCCCGAGGATTCAGATCGCGCAGTCCATGGTCGGGAAGGTCTTGTCGAGCTGGGCCATGCGCCCGCCCAGGGAGGGCGAGGACTCGACCAGGGTCACCGGGATGCGCGCCCCGGCGAGGTCGAGGGCGGCCTGGATGCCCGCGATGCCGCCGCCGACCACCAGCGCCCGCAGGACCTTGTCGTCGCCTCCGGTGCTCGTCTCTGTGTCCATGTCACCTCCTCTTCTGACCGCCGCCGTCGGAGGCGGCGGGCTCACGTCTCGGCGCCCACGAGCTCGGTGGCCCGTGGTGAATCGGCAAGCGCCTCGGGGTCGGTCTCGAAGGCCTCCCAGCCGGCGTCGAAGGCGCGCAGGTTGAGCTCCTCGGTGCCCGGCGGCACGCTGTCGCGCACCGCGTCGCGCAGCGCCTCGCGCGGCACCAGGCGGGTCACTGCCGCGAAGAAACCGACCATGACGATGTTCTGGACGATCGCCCGGCCGAGCTGCTCGGCGATCCGGGTCGAGGACACGCCGAAGGCGCGGATCCCCTCGGCGGGGGTGTGCCGCACCAGGTCCTTCTCGTAGATCAGCGTGCCCCCCGGGGCGAGCTCGGCGGCGTGCCGGTCATAGCCCTCGGAGGACATCACCACGAAGACGTCGGGCCGACGGATGTAGGGGTAGAGCACCTCGGTGTCGGAGATCGCCAGCGTGGTCGAGCAGGCGGAGCCCCGGGCCTCGGGGCCGAAGCTCTGGATCATGGTCGCGTGCTTGCCGGCGTGGACCGCGCAAGCACGGCCGATGATGTGGCCGGCGAGCACGACCCCCTGGCCGCCGAAGCCGGTGATGCGGATCTCGACGCGGTTCTCAGGCATGGATCCACCCCCCCTCGGGCGGCATCGGCAGGTAGCGGTCCCCGAGCACCCGCCGGTAGTGCTCGTGCATCAGCTCGAGGTAGGTCGGCTGCTGCTCGTCGACGAAGTTGCCGCAGACGATGGTGTCCTGGAAGCCGATCGCGACGTCGCGGGTGTCGGCGCCGTGCCGGATCTCGGCCCGGTCGTGGTAGAAGCGCATCAGGTCGAGGCCGCTGCCGAGGCGGTTGAGCCGGGCATACAGGGTCGAGCAGGGGGCGATCACCTCGACGAAGCGGAAGCCGCGTCGGTCCAGGGCGACGCGCAGGCACTTGGTGAGCCGTCTGATGTGCAGGCAGGTCCAGCGGGCGACGAAGGTCGCGCCGCAGCTCGCTGCCAGGTGCGGCAGGTTGAAGGGACGCTCGAAGTTGCCGAAGGGCATGGTCGACGAGCGCGCGGTGAGCGGCGTGGTCGGTGCGTTCTGGCCGCCGGTCATGCCGTAGATGAAGTTGTTGACCAGGATCACCAGCAGGTCCATGTTGCGCCGGGCGGCGTGGATGAAGTGGTTGCCGCCGATCCCGGCGAGGTCGCCGTCGCCGGAGAAGACCACGACCTCGAGCTCCGGTCGCCCCAGCTTGAGCCCGGTGGCGAAGGGGATGGCGCGGCCGTGGGTGGTGTGGAAGGCGTCGAGATTCATGTAGCCCGCCACCCGGCCGGTGCAGCCGATGCCAGAGCAGACGGCGACCTTGTCGAGGTCGAGGTCGGCCTGCTCGAGGGCCGAGGCGAAGCACTTGACGACCGTGCCGATGCCGCAGGTCGGGCACCAGATGTGCGGCATGCGGTCCATGCGCAGGAACGGGGCGATCGGGTGCTCCTCGGGGTCGTGACGCTCGGCTGGGGTGCTCATCGCGCTGCCTCCACGATCGCCCGGCAGATCACCTCGGGGTCGTGCACACCGCCGCCGGCATGGGGCACCGGCACCGCCGCCGCCCGGCCGGCGGCGACGCGTTCGACCTCGAGGACCATCTGGCCGAGGTTGATCTCGGGAACCACGAACGCCTTCACCCGGTCGGCGAGCTCGCGGATGCGGCGTTCAGGGAAGGGCCAGGCCACCACCAGGCGGAGGAAGCCGACCGCGATCCCGGCGCGGCGCGCGAGCTCCACCGCCTTGCGCGCGACCCGCGCCGTGATGCCGTAGGCAACCACCAGGACCTCGGCGCCGTCGACGCCCTCCTCCTCGACGCGGACGATGTCGTCGACGCACAGTCTGATCTTGTCGACCAGGCGCTGGACGTTGGCCGCCTGACAGTCGGCGCTCATCACCGGGTAGCCGCGCTCGTCGTGGGTCAGGCCGGTGGTGTGGAAGCGGTAGCCGTCTCCCGCCCGGACCATCTCCGGCGCCGGCCTGCCGTTGCTGGCGTAGGGACGGTAGGCCCCGGGCGGCGCCGTCGACAGGCGGCGCTCCTCGACCTCGATGGCGTCGGCCTCGGGGATCACCACCTTCTCGGTCATGTGGCCGACGCACTCGTCCATCATCACCATCACCGGAACCCGATAGCGCTCGGCCAGGTTGAAGGCGTCGATGGTGAGGTCGAAGGCCTCCTGGGGCGACTGCGGGCACAGGGCGATGAGCTCGTAGTCGCCATGGGAGCCCCAGCGGGCCTGCATCATGTCGGCCTGGCCGACCATCGTCGGCAGCCCGGTCGAGGGTCCGGCGCGCTGCACGTTGACCACCACGCACGGGGTCTCCATCATCGCCGCCAGACCGATGTTCTCCATCATCAGGGAGAAGCCTGGACCGCTGGTGACGGTCATCGTCTTGGTGCCGGTCCACGAGGCGCCGACCACCGCCGCCATCGAGGCGAGCTCGTCCTCCATCTGGATGAAGGTGCCGCCCATCATCGGGAAGCGCTGCGAGATCCGCTCCACCACCTCGGTCGAGGGCGTGATCGGGTAGCCCGCCACGAAGCGGCAGCCGGCCGCCATCGCGCCCTCGCCGCAGGCGTAGTCGCCGTCGAGGTAGTGGACGCCGGTGAGTACGCCGCGGGGATCGGCCTTCATTGCACCGCCTCCTTCCCGGACGCGACCGGCGCCGTCGGCTCAGCCGGGACGCAGAAGATCGCGAAGTCGGGGCAGATCATCTCGCACAGGTTGCAGTTGACGCACTGCCCTTCGACCACCACCTCGGGCGGGTGGTAGCCCTTGCGGTTGAAGCTCTCGGACATTGCCAGCACGCCGCGCGGGCAGTACTCGACGCAGAAGGCACAGCCCTTGCAGCGGTCGGCGAGGATCACCACCCGCCCCTGCGGCACCGTGACCCGGTCGATGTCGAGCGGCTTGCGCCAGTACCTCATGGCTCGGTCCTCCACGGTCGGTTGTCCTCCCCGGTCGCGGTCGTCATGCCTCGACCTCCGTGCGGGCGGCCGCCAGGGCACAGCCGCCCAGCCGTCGCGCCACCTCGCAGTCCGGTCGGAAGTAGCCGGCGCAGCGCAGGCAGGGGCGGCGCTGGGGCCGCTGCCGGTCGAGCAGCTCGCCGCACACCGCGTCGAGCAGGTCGCACAGTCGGCCGCCCGCCTCGTCGCCGAGACTGGCGACGGCCGGCCCGACCCGGTCTGCCTTGAACGCCTCGTAGCTCTGCACCAGCGCCCGCCCTTCGGGGCTTGCCTCGAGCCGGACGACCCGCCGGTCCTCCGGGTGCGGCCGGCGGCGAAGCAGGCCCATGCGTTCCAGCTTGTCGGCCATTTTGGTGCCCGCCGGCGCCGTCACCCCGAGGCAGCGGGCGACGTCGCCGAGCGCCAGCTCGGGGTGGAGGGTGACGAGCTTGAGGACGCAGAACTGGGTGCGCGTCAGCGGGCGCGGCTCGACGGCGCCGAGAAACTGCGCCTCGAGGAGCTCCCGCAAGAGCGCCCCTAGCAGGTGGCTCGCATGCAGGAAGCGGGACACGTCCGCGGCCGACGGGGAGAGGCCGTCACCGACACACCCGTCAGCCGCGATGGCCGGACGGTGCGGCACGGACATCCTTCACCTCGTTGACTGTTAACCTGGGAACAAGGTGGGTCCGTCGGCCGTCGTCGTCAAGGCCGAAGTTTCTGAGACGGCAGCGCAATAAAAGCACCACCCCCGGGTTCGGGGGTGGAGAGGGTTCGGCGGGTCGCCGGGATCAGAACTGGGGGTAGAAGGTCTCGAGGATGTCGCGGGTCGAGGGCGCCGGCTTGCCGGCCATCGCCCGGTCGCGCATCGCCACGAGCTGGTCGACCAGGGACGGCTGCTCGATCTTGTAGAGCACGCCGGTGGTCATGACGTCCTTCTCCCGTGTGAAGGGCACTGCCGCCATGCGTGAGGTCCGGTCGTAGTCCTCGGGCAGGTAGCGCAGCTTCGCCTTGAGCAGCTTGAACTGGTCGTCACCGCGCCAGGTCACGCACGGCGACATCACGTTGAGGAACGAGAACCCGCGGTGCTCGAGGCCGTCCACCATCATCTCGGTGAGCAGCTTCATGTCGCCGGAGAAGCCCCGCGCCACCCAGGTCGCGCCGCAGCTGATGGCGAGCTCGCAGGGGTCGACGGAGGGCTCCGGGTTGCCCCAGTAGGTCGACTTGGTCTTGTCGCCGGTCGGCGTCGTGGGCGCCACCTGGCCCTTGGTCAGGCCGTAGATCTCGTTGTCCATCAAAATATAGAGCACGTTGAGGTTGCGTCGGCAGGCGTGCATCAGGTGGTTGCCGCCGATCGCCAGGCCGTCGCCGTCGCCGCCGACCGCGATCACGGTCAGCTCCGGTCGCGCCACCTTGACGCCCATCGCGAGGGTCAGGGCGCGGCCGTGCACGCCGTTGAAGCCGTAGGTGTTGACGTAGCCGGGCAGCCGCGAGGAGCAGCCGATGCCGGACAGTATGACGGTGTTCCAGGGCTCGATGCCGAGCTGGGCCATGGAGCGGTACAGGGCGTTGAGCACCCCGAAGTCGCCGCATCCCGGGCACCAGACCGGCTTCAGGCCGCTCTTGTAGTCGCCGGGCTTGAGCTCGATCCTGCCGCTGTTCATACCAGCACCTCCCGCCGCATGGCGCCCATCTCCAATACCTTCTGGATCTTGTCCTCGACCTCGCCGACCGTCAGGTTCTTGCCGCCGGAGCGCTTGTAGACGTAGGTGTGACCCTCGGGCAGGTCGAGGAAGGTCTGCAGGTACTTGTAGAACTGCGCCGAGTAGCTGAGCTCGATGACGATGACCTCCCTCACGCTCTTGAGGAAGTCGGTGAACTCGTGGTGGGGGAACGGGTAGAGCAGCTGCGGCACGAAGGCCGCCACCTTCTCGCCGCGGCCGTTCGCCTTCAGCACCGCCTCCTTGACCGGGCCCTTGCACGAGCCCCAGCAGATGATGCCGACGTCGGCGTGCTCGGCGCCGTAGCGCCGGTAGAAGCTGTAGCGGTCGCGCACCTCGCGCAGCTTGCGGTAGCGTTTGGCGTTCATCTTCTCGTGCACCAGGTGCATCGACGACGGCGAGCCGCTCTCGTCGTGCTCGAGGCCGTTGGTCTGGTACTCGCCGCCCTTCATCCCCGGCCAGGACATCGGCGAGATGCCCGACTTGGTGTCCTTGTAACGCTTGTAGTCGGTGAGATCGCCGGCCGAGGGCACCCGCCGGCTCATGACGTCGTGGTCGAGGGTGAGCATCGACAGCGTCTCGCGGCGCTGGGCGATGAACTGGTCGGACAGGACGATCACCGGCATCTGGGCGACCTCGGCGATGTTGAAGGCCGCGACCGTCGCGTGGAAGCAGTCCTCCACGTCGGCCGGCGCGAGCACCACCCGGGGGGCGTCGCCGTGGGAGCCCCACAGCGCCTGCCAGAGGTCGGACTGCTCGCTCTTGGTCGGCAGACCGGTCGAGGGTCCGCCACGCTGGACGTCGATGATCACCGCCGGCACCTCGGCCATCGAGGCGAGGCCGAGCATCTCGGTCATCAGGGCGAGACCGGGACCGGAGGTGGCGGTCATCGACTTGACCCCGGCGAAGGAGCCGCCGATCACCGCGCCGATCGCCGACAGCTCGTCCTCGGTCTGGACCAGGAAGCCGCCGACCCGGGGCATCCACTCCGACAGGAAGTGGAGGATCTCCGAGGACGGCGTGATCGGGTAGCCGGCGAAGAAGCGGCAGCCGGCGTGCAGCGCCGCCACCGCTGACAGCTCGTTGCCCGACATCAGGAGCTTGGGCTCGCCGGGCTCGAACAGCAGGCGCTTGCCGGCGGCCTGGTCGGCGATCGTCTTGGCGAACTCGATGCCGGCCTCGAAACCCCGGATGTTGGACTCGAGGACCTCGGCCTTCTTCTTCGAGAACTTGCCCTCGATGGCCGTGCGCAGCGGCTTCTGGGGCAGGTTGAACATCTCGCTGACGATGCCCAGGGTGACGATGTTCTTGGCCAGGGTGGTGCCGGCGTGCTGTTTGGCCAGCTCGATGAAGGGCACCGGCACCCACTTCACGTCGGTCGCGCCGCCGAGGTAGATCTGGTCGCGCGGCGTCTCGTCGGAGGCCTCGTAGAGGATGACCGCGCCGTTGGCCGGCACGATCTCCGCCTTGAAGCGGCCGAAGTCGGCCCAGTTGAACACCAGCAGCACCCCGACCTGGTCACCCTGGGCGAAGATCGGGTCGGCACTCATACGGACCGTGCACGACGACTCGCCGCCGCGGATCTGCGGTCCGTAGGCCTCGACCTTCATGACGTGCAGGCCCTCCGAGGCCGCAGCCTGGGCCAGCATGTCCCCCATGGTGACGACGCCGTCGCCACCGGAACCGATCATCGCGAACACCAGATCCCGTGTCGGCATGCTCCCCTTCCCCTCTCCGCGGGCGCTGGTGCCCGCCTGACCCGGGATTGTGAACCGTTTCACACCAAAAGTCCAACCAGAATCGCGCCCTGAGATGGACTTTCGGCTAGAGCAGCCCCCGGGAGAATCCGCCGTCCACCAGCAGGGCGACGCCGGTGATGCCCGAGGCCGGGGCCGAGCACAAGAAGGCGACCGCTGCGGCGACCTCGGCGGGCTCGAGCAGGCTGCCGATGGGCGCCTTCGCGGCCCAGGCGGCGAAGACCTCTGCCGGCTCGACGCCGTCGCGGGCGGCGACCGCGGCGGCGAGCTCGTCGAGCCGCTCGGTGGCGGTGTAGCCGGGGCACACGGTGTTGACGGTGATGCCGTCGGCGGCCACCTCGTCGGCGACCGAGCGCAGGTAGCCGGTGACCGCCGCCCGCAGGGCGTTGGACAGCACCAGCCCAGGCTGAGGTTGGCGCACCGCCACCGAGGTGATGGCGACGAAGCGGCCCCAGCCGGCGGCGCGCATGCCGTCGAGGGTGGCGTGCAGCAGCCGTTGCACCGGCAGCAGCAACAGTCGGGCGGCCCCCTCGAGATCGGCGGCGTCGGCGGCCAGCGCCGGCATC
>CAZKKP010000175.1:0-7903 GCA_964553295.1 uncultured Thermoanaerobaculia bacterium
CCGGGACCGGCGTCTCCATTCGCAGCGTGCGGTCGACCGGCGGTGGGACGTCTCGGTCGATGGCCGGCTGGGTGTAGGCCTCCGGGGGGAGCTCCATCTGCAGGGTACCGTCGGCCGGAGGGAGGGGCGGCTTCGCAGCGGTCGGCGCCTCGGGCCGACCGGTGGTTGCAGGCGGCGGCGCCGTGGCGCCGGCCAGGTCGCGCGGGATCTCGATCCGCATCGTCCGGTCCCAGATCCCGGGTGCCTCGGCGGCGGCGAAGCCGGGCAGCGGTTGGGTCGGGTCGTCGGGCATCGCCCGTATCAGGGCATCGCGGAGCTCGTCGAAGCCGACGGTCCGCCGCTCAGGGTTGGGGGTCAGGGCCGCGGAGAGCACCGCGCAGAGCACCGGCAGGTCGCTCAGGACCCCCTCGGTGGCTCGCGGCGCCACCACCCGCGGCTCTCCGGCGCCACGTCGCTCCAGGCCCAAGGTGGCGACCGCCACCGCTGCGAAGCCGTAGCGGTCGGTGGTCGGGTGGATGATGCCCGTGGCGAGCTCCGGCGCCAGGAAGCTGCGGTTGCGCGACGCCCCTGGCCAGACCTCGGGGCGCACGCCGAGGAGGAAGTCGCTGGTGCCGAGGCCGAGCAGCCGGACCCGGTCCCCGGGTGGGTCGCCGAGCAGCAGCAGGTTGTCCGGGCTGAGATTGCCGTGCCACAGCCCGGCCGCGGCGAGCCCCTCGAGAGCGCCGAGCACCTCGAGCAGCCAGGACAGCCGGCGCACGGCGCTCGGCTCGCCGGCGGTGGCCAGGTCGACGCCGTGCAACCGCTCGGTGACCAGGAATGCGGTGCGCTCCGGTGTCAGGCCGCCGTCGACCACCCGCGGCAGGCCCGCGGGGACGAGCGCGCGCAGGCGGCCGGCCGCGCCGACGAACCGTTGCTGCACCTCGTCGGCGATCGTGTCGGACACCGGGTTGATCACCTTGATCACCACCGGCTCGCCGGTGCCCGGTGTGGTCGCGTCGAACACGGTGCTCTGGGCCGAGGTGCGCAGCACTCCCTCGAGCCCGAACTCCTCGAGAACTTGCCTGAGTTGACTCACGTCGGCACTCCTCGTCGACCAGGGTCTCCTCGACGTCGAGTTCCCATTCTACGGGAGCGCCGGCCTGCGTGGCAGCCGGGTCACTCCTCCCCGGCCGGGAGCTTGGCCGGGGCGCGGATAATCGGACTGAAGCGCTCGCGCTCGCTGTGGATCGAGATGCTCTCGATGAAGTACCAGTAGTCCCGTCGAGGGTCGATGTCGGCGTCGACCCAGACGTAGGACTGCGGCTCGTCGGTCGTGCCCGCCCCCGGGAGGGGCTCGTTGGTGACCCGCTCGAAGGGGCCCTCCTCGGAGTCGCCGCGGTAGATGTCGAAGCCGAAGTTGTCGACCTCGCTCGCCGTTGTCCAGCGCAGCGTGTTGACCGGCGGCGGGGCCTCCGCCTCGGTTGCTGCCGGTGGATCCTCGGCGACCACCGGCTGCGCGACCAGCCCCATGAGGGCGACGACGACGAGGACCGACGGCCACGATGAACGACCTTTCATGATGCCTCCCTGTCCGTGTTGCCCGATCGGTCGGCGGCGGTGGAGACCTTCTCGACGGGCGCGGTGAGCTGGAGCCAGCCGGCGCCGTCCAGGCCGCGAGCGCTGTCCCAGGCGTAGACCCGCACCGCAAATGGATCGGCAGCGCCGGCGTCGGCCAACCCGACCCGTGTCGTCGCACCGTCGAGAACGAGCTCGCGCGAGGCGACGACCGAGCCGTCGGCGCTGACCCACTCGACCAGGGCGTCCGCGCGGCCGCCGAGCTCCGACGACCGGACCTCGAGGACCCGGTCGCCGCCGGCATCGACCACGGCCAGCTCGAGCTCGGCCGAGGGCACCGCCATGGGCGCCGCCGGGTCGCCGAGCAGGTTGTAGGTCTGGACCAGGATCGGGCTCTTGATTCGGGCTTTGGCCCGCTGTACCGCCTCGCCGATGGTGGTGCCGGGCAGCGACAGCTCCTCGATCAGGATCTCGCCCATCGTCGACGACGGGCTGTTGCGCCACGACGCGGCGAGGACCGCGATCGCCCCCCGGTCGGGGATGCGCAGCAGCTTCTCGCCGATCGAGTCGGCGGTCGGATGGTCGAAGGGCGCGGAGTAGCAGGTCAGGCTGAGGACCACCGGCAACCGGCGGCTGGGGGCCAGCTCGTCGAGGTGCTCGAGGGTGAACAGGTCGTGGTTCTTCTTCAGGTCCGGCGGGCCGGTTCGCCAGATGTAGCGGCCGCCGTGGCCGAGGAACACGATCGCCCGCACGCCGTCGTCCATGCGTTCCAGGATGTGCCGCGTGTGGAGTTCATTGGCCGGCTCGGACGGGTGCGGGTAGATCTTGTGCGACACGTAGCCCTGCGCCTCGAAGGCCTCGGCCGCCCGGTCGGAGCTGCGCTGGAAGCCGGCGGACTCGTTGGTGATGAACAGCAGCTCGCGACGCCATGGCCCGAGCTCGGGGTTGGTGGCGTAACCGATGGTCTTGGCCACGACCTGGGCGAGCTCCTCCGGGGTGGCGGCCGGGATCCGCCCGATGGCGAAGTCGGGCAGGTCGTCGTCGCCGGCGACCGCGGCCAGCCAGTTGTCGGAGGCGGCGTTGCCCTCGTAGGTCGGGTAGGACCAGGTCGGCACCAGGTTGCGGTTGTTCGGCAGCAGGCCCTCGCCGTACGGGCTGCTCGCGTTCTTCACGAACCATGCCCGCTCGTTCGGTTGGTAGGTCCAGTCGGCGTAGCGGCGGTCGTCGGCCTCGGCGTTCTTGGCATCCCAGCTGGCGTCGCCGGCGAGCAGCACGAAGCGCGGCGCCGGCTGCGGCCACTCGTGGTAGGCCCAGGCGAGGAAGTCGCGCAGACTGCGCGGGTGCAGGATGCCGTGGTTGAACTCGTCGTAGACGTCCTGGACGTCGACCACCTCGACCTCGAGGCCCCGCCCGCGGTGGAAGTCCGCCAGGGGCTCGAGCGCCGCAGCGAGGCTCCGGTGGGTGATCATGATGTAGTCGACCGGCCGGCCCGGGGAGCGCAGGAGCGAGGGCCGGTCGAACACGACCTCGTCGGGCTCGTGCAGGCCGCCGTCGGCCACCAGGTGCCAGCGGCCGTCGCCGGGAGAGGGCAGCACGATCGCGGCCGCACCTTCCGGCACCTCGAGGCGCGTGCCATCGGCGGTGTAGACCCGTGACGGTCCGTGCCCGTCGAGCTCCACCTCCACCTCACCGGGCGTCGTCTCGGCGGCGAGCCATCTCTCCACCTGAGTGCCGAGCGGCGAGGCCGAGGCCCGGTAGGAGACCTCGATCCAATTGAGCAGCACGACGTCGATCAGCGGTTCGGCGGACTCCGGGAAGGAGCGGCGCGGCACCCGGAGCGCGAGATCGAGATCCTCTCGCGCCGCCAGCTCCTCCGGGACGGTGACCTGGAAGGAGTGATGGCGGGTGCCGTTCCACTCCGAGACGCCGACCATTGTCGGACCCAGCCACGCCTCGAGGCGATGGTGCGGGATCGCGCCGGCCTCCCGGTGACGCGGCTCGGACCAGCCGCGCACGCCGAGGGTCAGCTGGACCTCACCCTCGGTACGGCCGCCGAGGCTGATCGGCACCAACGTCGGCGCCGCCGCGGCGCTCGACAGCCGCGCCCAGTACCAGCGCTCCTCCTCGTGCCCCGGGCTCTCCCGGAAGCGGACCATCAGCAGGTCCTGCTCGAGGTGGCGCCTGGCCTGGAGGTCGGCGGTCTCACCGGCGACCTTGGTGACAACCGCGACCGATGCGGCGCCGCGCGCGCCAGCGGGCTCGTCGAAGCGCACCCGATAGCAGTTGAAACGGGAGTGCTCGTCGAGGTAGGAGTGGTCGCCGCGGAGCGGCTCGGCGACCAGCTCGATGCGGTCGCCTGGTCCGAAGAGACCGTCGCCCCCGTCGTCGACGTACACCGGCACCGGCCAGCCGAGGTTCGTCACCGAAATGGCGTCGCTGGGCAGCTCGACCTCGGGCAACCCGGCCGCGTGCAGGCGCTCCCACGTGATCTGGTAGACGCCGCCGTGCTCCAGGTAGACGTTGAAGGCCGGCGGCGGCTCCGCCGCCGCGGTCGCCGCCAGCAGCACGAGGGAGAGGGAGAGCAGACGAAACATCGAACCTCCAGCTTCAGAGGGAGAGTATACCGGCGCCGCGCCGTCAGCCGCCGGCGCTGATCTCGCGGAGCCCGGGCTCGACGGCGCCGCGCGGAGGCTCGTCGGCCCCGGCCAGGCCGAGCAGCCGGCGCAGGTCCTCGAGGATCCGGTAGAGCACCGGCACCAGGATCAGGGTGATCGCGGTGGCGAACACGATGCCGAAGCCGAGGCTGACGGCCATCGGGATCAGGAACCGCGCCTGCAGCGAGGTCTCGAGGATCATCGGCGCCAGACCGAGGAAGGTGGTCGCGGTGGTGAGCATGATCGGCCGGAAGCGGCGCATGCCCGCGTCGCGGATCACCTGCTCCAGCGACAGCCCCTCGGCGCGCTCGCGGTTGATCAGGTCGATCATGATCAGCGAGTCGTTGACCACCACCCCGGTGAGGGCGACCATGCCGAAGAGCGACAGCAGCGACAGGTCGAGGCCCATGAGCACGTGGCCGAGCACCGCCCCGACCAGCCCGAAGGGGATCGCCGACATCACGATCGCGGGCTGGAGGTAGGAGCGGAAGGGGATCGCCAGCAGGGCGAAGATGGCGAGCTGGGCGACGACGAAGTTGACCTTGAGGCTGCCCAGCGACTCCATCTGCTGGCGCTGCTCACCCTCGAAGTCGAAGGACAGGCCGGGGAAGTCCCGCGCCAGGGCGGGCAGCACCGTGGCGCGCAGCTCGGCGTTGATCTCGTTGGCGTTGGCCACCGCCTCGTCGACGTCCGCCGAGACCGTGACCACACGGCGACGGTCGGTGCGGTTGACCGCCGCGTAGCCGCGGCCCTCCTCGACGGTGGCGACGCTGGCGAACGGCGCCTCGACACCACCGGGCAGGCGCACCCGCATGTCCTCGACGTGGCCCAGGGAGCGGCGCTCGGCCTCCGGGTAGCGGACCATCACGCGGATGTCGTCGCGCCCCCGCTGGAGCCGCTGGACCTCCTCGCCGTAGAAGCCGGCCCGCACCTGTCGCGCCAGGTCGGCGAGGGTCAGGCCGAGGGTCCGCCCCTCGTCGGTCAGCCCGAGCTTGAGTTCCCGCTTGCCCGGCAGGAAGGAGTTGGTCACGTCCTTGGCGCCGGGGTACTCGGCGATCGCCCGCTCGAGGCGCTCGACCGCGCGCAGGAGGGTGTCGTGGTCGCGGTGGGCGAGCTCGACCGAGATCGCGGCGCCCGAGGAGAAGAGGGAGGCCTGGAAGGTCAGGGAGACCGCTCCGGGCACCTCGCCGACCAGCTCCCGCCAGCGGTTGACGAGGCGGGTCGAGGACACGGTGCGGCTCTCCGAGCCGATCAGCTCGACGTTGACCTCGCCGAGGTGGGCGCCGCCCGAGCCGGAGGAGGCGCCGCTCTGGGCGGGGCCCCCGCCCCGGGCCGAGGGCTGCTCGCCGACGGTGGCGGCCACGTGGCGGATCACCGACCTGCCGCCGCTGACGCCCTCGCCGTCGAGCTCGGCCGCCACCTTCAGCGCCGCTGCCTCGAGCCGCGCGAGCACCTCATCGGTCTGCTCGGCCGGGGTGCCCTGGGGCATGGTCAGGAAGGCGATCATGTTGTCGGAGTCGATCCGCGGCATGAAGCTGAACTTGAGCAATCCGCCGGCGACCACCCCGACGATCAGGAGGAGCGAGACCAGGGCGATGGCGACGGTGAGGTAGCGCCACTCGAGCGCCCACTCGAGGCTGGCCCGGTAGGGGCGCTCGACCACCCACTTGAGGCCCTTCTGGACCCGCGCCTGAACCGCCTCGATACCGTCGAGCACCGGCGCCACCATCAGGCGCAGCCGACGGCCGAGGGCCGAGCCCTCCCCTGCCAGGTGGGCGGGCAGGATCAGCAGCGACTCGACCAGCGACACCAGGAGCACCGAGATCACCACCACCGGGATCTGGCGCATGACCCTGCCCATGGTGCCGCTGACATACAGCAGCGGCGCGAAGGAGACCACCGTGGTCAGGACTGCGAAGGACACCGGGACCGCCATCTCGCGCACGCCGCGGATCGCGGCGTCGAGCGGCCGCATGCCTTTGGACAGGTACTCGAAGATGCTCTCGCCGACCACCACGGCGTCGTCGACCACGATTCCCAGGACGATGATGAAGGCGAACAGGGAGATCATGTTCACGGTGACGTCGAAGGTGGGCATCAGGAAGAGGCCGCCGAGGAAGGAGATCGGGATCGCCGCGGTGACCCAGATCGCCAGCCGCAGGTTGAGGAACAGGGCCAGGCAGAGGAAGACCAGCACCAGGCCGATGCGTGCGTTGCCGAGCAGCAGGCCGATGCGCTGACGCAGGATGATCGAGTCGTCGTCCCAGGTCGCCACCCGGACGCCGGCCGGAAGGCGCGGCCCGAGGTCCTCGGCGAGGTAGCGGGCGGTCGCCGCGGCGACGTCGAGGGCGCCCTCGTCGCCGACCCGGTAGACCTGGATGAGCGCCGCGGGCAACCCGTCGAAGCGCGACGATGTGTCCGACTCCTCGAAGCCGTCGACCACGGTGGCGACGTCGGCGAGACGGAGCTGGGTGCCGTCCGGCCGGGTCACGACCACGACGCCCTCGAACTCGGCGCCGCGGTACATCTGCCCCTTGGTGCGCAGCAGCACCTCGCCGCCCGAGGTCTTGACGGCGCCGCCGGGCAGGTCGAGAGAGGACCGGCGGACGGCGTCCGCGACCTGCTGGAAGCTCAGGCTGTGGCGCCGCAGGGCCTCCTCGGACACCTCCACGGAGATCTCGTAGCGGCGCACCCCGGCGGTCTCGACCTGGGAGATCTCGGCGAGCTCGGTGAGCTCGTCCCGGGTTCGCTCCGCGAGCTCCTTGAGAGTGCGCTCGGGGACGTCGCCGTAGAGCACGACGGTGATCACTCGGCGCCGGGTCTCGCCGGCGGCGACCACTGGCTTCTCCGTCTCGGCGGGGAAGGTCTCGATCCGGTCCACCGCCGACTTGACGTCCTCGAGGACCTTGCGGTCGTCAGCGTTCTCGTCGAGCTCGGCGACGACGGTGCCCATCCCTTCCTGGGCGACCGAGCGGATCCGCTTGATGCCCTCGATCGGAGCGATCGCCTCCTCGACCCGTACCAGGACCCCCTCCTCGACCTCGGCCGGGGTCGCTCCGAGATAGGGGACGCGCACCGTCACGACGTCGGTGTCGATCTCCGGGAAGACCTCGACGACGACCGAGGCCAGGGCCAGGAGGCCGGCGACGATGACGAAGAGCATGAGCAGGTTGGAGGCCACCGGGTGACCGGCGAACCAGGCGAGGACCCCGGGTGGCCGGCTCATGGGGTACCACCCTCGACGGTCCGGACGACCATGCCGTCGGTGACCGCGTCCAGGGAGGAGACAACCACCCGGTCGCCGGGCTCGAGCCCGGCGGTCACCAGCGCGATCTCCTGGTCGGCCTTCGCTATGGTGACGGTGCGGATCGTGAGCCGATCGTCGGCGACCACCCAGAGGGTGTCGCCGGGGTGGACCGCGTGTCGGGGCACCGTCACCACCCGCTCCACCGTCCGGCCCTCGACGGCCACCTCGACGAAGGTCCCGGGAAGCAGCGGCGGCCTGCCGCCGTCGCGAGCGAAGGGGCGCTGCACCTCGACGACGACGGTGGCCATGCGCGAGGCGGGGTCGACCCGCGCCTCGGACCTCACGACGCGGCCGGGCCACTCGTGCACGGCGCCGCCGGCCCGCGCCCGCACGGTGGCGAGCGGCCCGGTCCCGTCCGGCCGCCCATGGAGTCACCCCCCAGTCCGGA
>CAZKKP010000176.1:0-4043 GCA_964553295.1 uncultured Thermoanaerobaculia bacterium
GAGCTTCCCGAGGGCCGCCCGACCACCGCGCCCGGCAGCGGCTACGGCGAGCTGGTGCGCGAACGAGGCCGGGTGGCGGCGCCGCTGTTCAGCCATCCGGCCTACGACGAGCCCGCCCCCCCGTCGTCCGTCGCGGGGGCCCCGGCGCCCCGCGACCGCAGCGGCGCCCGGCCGCGCGCCGCCGATACCCCCTTCGGCCGGCTCATCGGCCAGTACCGGAGCTCCTTCTTACTCCTCGAGGACGACTGGGGGCTGGTCGTCGTCGACCAGCACGTCGCCCACGAGCGGGTGCTGTTTGACCGCATCCGGCGCCGGCTCGCGGGCGAGCGTGCGCCGTCGCAGCGGCTCCTCGAGCCTCTCGTGCTCGAGGTCGGCGAGGCGCTGGCGGGCGCCCTGCCGCGGCTCGAGGATCTGCTCGCCCGGGTCGGCCTCGAGGCCGACCTCTTCGGCCCCGACACGGTTCGCGTCAGCGCGCTGCCGCCGGAGCTCGACGCCGCCGACGTCGAGACCCTGCTCCGTGAGCTCCTCGACCGCGCCACCTCCGCCGACGGGCTGCCCGAGCAGGTCGCCGACACCCTCGCCGACGAGCTCGCCGCGGCGCTGTCCTGCCGCGGCGCGATCAAGGTCAACCACCCGCTCGGCGAGGAGGCGCAGCGGCGCCTGCTCGCCGACCTCGAGCAGACCAGCAACCCCTACCGCTGCCCGCACGGGCGGCCGATCGTGCTCCGCCTCAGCCAGGAGGAGATGGAGCGGAGACTGGGACGACGCTGATGCAGAAGAACTGGCACCTCACCGAGGCCCTCATCGCATTCCACTTCGTCGGGCTGTTCGCCGTCACCGGCTACGGCCGCGCGGCCTACCAGGTGCTCGCCTTCGAGCCCCGGGCGCTCGCCAGCAAACCGTGGTCGCTCTTCACCTACCAGTTTCTCTCGAGCAGCCTGTTCTGGTTCCTGTTCTCGATGATCGTGCTGTGGGTGATGGGCCGCACCCTCGAGAGCGACTGGGGCTCGCCGCGGTTCGCCGTGTTCTGGCTGGTCTCGACGCTGGGCGCCGCGACGGCGGCCGCCTTCATCGGCTACCCGCTGGCCGGCGACGTGTTCCTCGGGGCGTCGCTGCTCTTCGCCTTCGCCACGGTGTATCCCGAGACCGAGTTCCGGCTGTTCCTGCTCGTCCCGGTCAAGGTCAAGTACCTCGCGGTGATCGGCGGCGCCATCCTGGTCTACTCGAGCCTGCAGATGGGCCTCGGCTTCGGCCTGGTCAACCTGGCCGGCACCTCGGCGGGCTACCTGTTCTTCCTGGCGACCCGACGCCTGCCCAGCCGGCGCAAGATCGGCTTCGAGCTGTCCAAGCGCAAGGCCGAGGTCATGACGAAGATCGAGTCGAGCGCCGCGGAGAGCCGGAACCGGGTCTGGGATCCCAAGGTCCGTGCCGCCGAGGCGCGCGCCCGGGAGCAGGGCAGGGTCGGCGAGGCCGACCTGCCGCTGCTCGACGAACTCGACCGGGCCCGCGACCCGTCGATCACTGTCTGCGCCCCGTCGGAGTTTGGCTACGTCGAGGACGACATCTGCCGCTCCTGCCCGGGCTACGCCGAGTGTGCCGCGCGGCGCATCCGGATGGCCGCGGAAGAGGCCGGCCCGCTGGAAGCGGAGGAGACCGGGCACCGGCTGCGGCGGGGGTCCCGATGAGTCACGGGGCGCCGAAGGTCCTCGCCGGGCCGGCCGAAGGTCAGACCCTGGTCGGCCCGGGCGGGTTCGGGGCGGTGCTCTGCCGACGAGCGCGACCGCAGCCACCCCGCAAGCGAGAGGAGGGATCGTGGGACCCGTCTACAGCTTCACCTTCGCGCGCCAGGCGTCGCTCGCGGCGCTGCCCCAGATCGGCGCCCGCGAGCTGCTGCTCGCCCTGCTCGCCGGGGTCCCGGTGGAGGGAGACCTCGAGGGCGCCGAGGTCGGTCTCGGCGAGGCGCCGTCCGACCCCGAGTCCACGATCTGCGTGGTGACCGCGGGCCCGGCCGCCGAGCTGCTGCAGGAGCGGCTGGTGGTCGCACTGGAGCGCATCGGCATCCCGGTCGACGCGGTTTACGAGGGGGGGCCGGCCGTCTTCGAGACCGTCGCCCGGGCCCACGGCGCCCGCTGGCAACCCTGAGACGGTCTCCCGCCACCGACCTCCAGGCGGGTCAGGCTCTGCGTCGTCGGGCGTCGATGAGGGAGCGCGGGGTGGCGAAGAGCCGCTCGAAGTCGGTCGGCTTGGTCATGAAGCACTCGACCTCGACCCAGGCCTTCTCCATGCGCGAGCGGATCTCGAGCATCTCCCGAGCCCGTGCCCGACACCTCAGGAGCGGACACCGACGTCAGCGCCTCTTCGTGACGCGGCCGCCCCCCCTCACCACGCGCCGCGGCGGGGGTCGTTCTCGAGGCCTTCGAGCAGCACCTCGACGGCCTTCCGGAGCTGGCTGTCAAGAGTCGACGAGCCGTCCTCGGCGGGCGGCTGCCAGATCTCGACGTCAGGAACGGCGCCGTTGTTCTCCATGTTGACGCCGCTGGCGGCGACGTACCAGCCACGCCCAGGCAGCCGGACCAGGGCGCCGTCGAGCAGCCGGGCGCCGCCGGTCGAGATCACCGCCCCGAAGGTCGGCGAGCCGACCAGCACGCCGCGCCCGAGGGTCTTGAAGGCGTGCGAGAAGATCTCGGCGTTGGAGTACGAGTCCTCGTTGCACAGCGCGATCGCCGGCCGCGTCCAGGCGGCCAGCGGCAGCCGCTCGGCGGTCGGATAGGCGCGGACGTCGGCGGGTGCGTCCCTCGGCACCGTCCAGGCGTGGCGCTGGACCATCAGCACCGACATCAGGTAGTCGGTGGTCCAGCCGCCGCCGTTGGAACGGACGTCGATCACCAGTGCCTCCTTGCCGTCGGCGGCGGCGTGCAGGCCGCGCTCAAACTCCTCGAAGGAGGGCAGGTTCATGCCCTGGATGTGGATGTAGCCGAGCCGGCCGTCCGACCACTGCTCGACCAGCCGGCGCCGCTCACGGACCCAGTCCAGGTAGCGCAGCTGGCCGTACTCGCGGAACTCGATCGGGGTCACCGCCAGCCGCTGCTCGCGACCGTCGGCGCGCAGGACGTCGAGCACGAGACGGCGCTCGGGGGTGTCGGCGAGGAGCTCGAAGACGTTGGTCGTCGGGCCGATCGCCACACCGTCGACGGCGAGCAGGCGGTCGCCGACGGACAGGTCGACGTCGACCCGGGCAGCCGGCGAGTCGGGCAGAACCGAACCGATGGCGACGCCGGGGCCCCCGGCGGCGGGGTCGAAGGTCACGCCGAGGAAGCCGGTGCGGTCCCCCGGACGCCGCGGGCCGCCCCGGGTGCCCGGCGGGTAGTAGCCCATGTGCGAGGCGTTGAGCTCGCCCAGCATGAGGTTCATGACGTCGGCGAAGTCGGCCGGGTGCGACGCCGCCAGCGCCCAGGGGCGATACCTCTCGAGCTGGGCCGGCCAGTCGACGCCGTGGAAGCCGGGGTCGTAGAAGCTCTGGTTCAGGAGCCGCCAGGCTTCGGCGATCACCACCTCGCGCTCGAGCCGGCGGTCGACCTCGTAGCGGGCGGTGAACGGCACCGGGTCGCCGGCCTTGCCGTCGAGACCCACCCTCTTCACCCGGCCTTCCGTGTCGAGGTAGTACAGGGTCGTGCCCTTGGCGTCCAGCTGGACCGCCGTCGGCGCCTCGCCGCCGGTGGTCAGGCGCTTGGCGTCCTTGCCGTCGAAGCGCACCGAGTAAAGGTCGGTGTCGCCGTCCGCAGCCGCGGTGAAGACGACTCGCCTGCCGTCCGGCGTGACCTGCGCCCGGCCCTCGTCGCCGAGCATCGAGGTGAGCGCCGTGGCGCGCTCCCAGATGCGGTCGAAGTCGATGGCGACGGTGGGCAGCTCGGCGGCCTTCTCCTTCCTCGTCGCCGCCGGGTCGGCCTCTTTCGTGCCCGGCTTGCGGCCTTTGGCGGGCGTCTCGTCCTCGGCGGGATCCTTCTTCGGCTTCAGGATAACCCCGTGGTTCGTCCGGCCGTCCA
>CAZKKP010000176.1:4053-7824 GCA_964553295.1 uncultured Thermoanaerobaculia bacterium
GATCCTTCTTCGGCTCGTCCTTGGCCCGCCACTCGGCGAGCCACTGCTCCGAGGTGCGCTCGTGGTCGGCCCGGGTGAGCCAGACCGACCAGACGTCGAAGGTCGCGCGGTGACGCTTGGACAGCCAGAGCAGGCGGCGCCCGTCGGGCGACCACTCCGGGGCGATGTCGAAGTGGGGGTGGCGGCTGATGTTCTCGCGACGGCTGCCGTCGACGGCGACGATCCAGATCTCGGAGTTCGTCCACTGGTCGTCGATCGAGCAGGCGAGCCAGCGGCCGTCCGGCGACCACCGGCAGTCCACCTCCGACCAGTGCTCGACCAGGGCCCGCGGCTCGCCGCCGGCCAGCGGGCGGACCATCAGGCGGCCACGCCCCTCGAGATAGGCGAGGCTCTCCCCGTCAGGCGAGATGAGCGGCCGGGTCTCCTCGGCCTCGGTGGCGACCACGGTCTCGGTGACGAAGTCGAGGGACCGCGTCCAGCCCGCCTCGGGGTCAGTCGGGCGGACCCGGAACAGGTCGAAGCTGCCGTTCCGGTCCGAGGCGAAGACGATGGCGTCGCCGTCGGGGGTCCACACCGGATCGCGCTCGCGGGCGGCGGTCCGGGTCAAGCGCACTGTCGGCGGCGGGGCGATCTCCTGGTCCTCCTTGGAGCGGATCTCGGTGACGAACAGCTCGCCGTGGACGATGAACGCAGCCAGCGCACCGTCAGGACTGACCACCAGGTCCTCGGCGCCGCTGCTGTCGGTACGCCGTTCGACCGGGTTGGCGAGCTCGTCGGCGGGCACGTCGATCGCCAGCCGGCGCGGCTCGCCGCCGACCGACGGCACGGTCCAGATCGCGTCCTCGTACTCGTAGGCGATCAGCCGTCCGTCCGCCGAGGCCCGCGGCAAGCGGACGTCGGCGCCCTCGTGGAAGGTGAGCTGCACCGTCTGGTCGGTCACCAGGTTGAGGCGGTGGACGTTCTTGCGCCCGGAGCGGGCGGAGAGGAAGGCCAGCGAGTGGCCGTCGAGCCAGGACGGCCGGTCGTCGTCGCCCTCAAAGGTGGTCAGCCGCACATGCTCGTTGTCGGCGCTGCGCAGCCAGAGATCGCGGTTCGCGGCGCCGCGGTAGCCGCGCCGGGTCCACGGCGTGCTGCCGCGCACGAAGGCGAGTGCCGAGCCGTCGGCGGAGTAGACCGCCGCCTCGCCGAAGGCGTCCTCGGCCAGCGCCGGGGTGCCCCCCTCGACCGGCACCGTCCACAGCTGGGGCATCCAGCGGATCCCCAGCCCGCGGTCCGATGCGAAGAGCACCGCCGACCCGTCAGGGCTGAAGTCGGTGGGCACGTCCGCCACCGAGGCGAAGGTCAGCCGGCGCGGCGGGCCGCTGCCGTCCGCCGGCATGACGAAGACGTCGTCGTTGCCATGGCGGTCGGAGGTGAAGGCGAGCATCGAGCCGTCGCGCGACCACACCGGGTGGCGCTCGGCGGCGGCGTGGGCGGTCAACCGACGGGCGACGCCGCCCTCTGCCGGGACCAGCCAGAGATCGCCCTGCCAGGAGAAGGCGATGGTCGACCCGTCCGGCGACGGCGCCGGGTGACGCGGCAGGAGCGCCTCGACGGCGAGCGCGGGAGCGGCACAGGCGAGCAGCACCACGAGGACGACCGGGGCTCGACGCACGACACACCTCCGGGGCCTCCGAGCCGGGTCGGCGCCGGGCCGAGCCGCCGGCGGCTGAGGGGAAGCCTAACAGAGCCGATGCTGGCTGTTGCGGTACCATGAGTTCAGGTCGACCCAGGCGAACCCTCTCTCGGGGAGGTGCACCGTGACACGAGGCTTGACGTGCTCGGCAGCGGTGGCGGCGGTCCTCATCGCCGGCGGTTGCGGCCACGACCCGGTGATCGGCGTGCTCTGCCCGCACACCGGCCGCGCCGCCGCCTACGGCCGCTCGGTGGAGACCGGCATCGACCTCGCGCTTGCCAGCGCCGGCAACCGCGGCTTGCTGCCGCCGGAGCTGGCGATCGCCCGCGCCGACAGCGCCTCGAGCCCGCACCGAGCGACCCTGGAGTACCGCCGGCTCGTCAGCGTCGACCGAGCTCGGCTGGTGGTCGGCGGCGTCACCTCCGCCGAGGCCGACGCGCTACTGCCGGTGGTCGACCTGGAGCGGGTGATCTGCCTCTCGCCGTCCGCCTCGGGAACCGGCCTGGTCGAGCGCAGCCGCTACTTCTACCGGCTGTACCCGAGCACCGAGGTCGAGGGCGCCACCGCCGCCCGACATCTCGTCACCGCCGTCGGCGCCCGCCGGGTACTGGTCTACAGCGACGGCTCGCTGTTCACCCGCGGCATCGAGTCCGAGTTCCGCCAGCACCTCACCCTCCTCCTGGGGGGTGAGGTCACCGACACGATTCACGTCGCCGAGGACGGTTGGCAGCGGCGCTCGGTGGACGCCCTGCACGCCGGCCACCCGCAGGCGGTGTACGTCGTCGGCCATGCCGAGAGCATCCTCGAGGTGCTCGAGCATCTCGCCGCGAACGGGTTCAGCGGCATTCGCTGCACCAGCTCCCATCTCTACCTGGGGGAGGTCCTCGGCCGTTCGAGCCCGGCCGCCGAGGGGGCGCTGCTGCCCCTCGCGCCGCTCGCCGCCGAGACCGTCGGCGAGCCCTTCGCGGGCTTCGCCCGGGAGTACCGTGCCGCCTACGGCGTCGACCCCGACGTCTTCGCCGCCCACGGCTACGACGCCATGCGGGTGGCGATCCGCACGCTAGTCGCCTCACGGCGCCTGAACACCGCCGAGCTGCGCCGGGTGCTCAGCTTCGACCTCGGCGAGCTGGCCGGCGTCACCGGGACCATCGCCTTCAACGAGCGCGGCGAGATCGCCCGCTACCCGATCATGCACATTGTCTGGAACGGACGTGTCGTCCCCTACGCCAAGCTCCGCCAGCTGCAGCTCGAAGCCCTGCAGGAGGCCCTCCACGAGCTGCTCGTGGCGCCTCGCCCCGGAACCCATGCCTGATCCTCCGGCGCCCTTCGACCATCGCGGAATGGAGGACCTCTCCCCGGATAGAGGCGATGAAACCCGGACCGCGACGCCTGGGCACCACGGCGAAGAACGGGAGACCCTCTCCGGACGGCCGGTGGAAGGGCCGGGCGACGGCGAACCGCTGTCGGCGCCACTGCACGAGGAGCGGTACCAGAGGCTCGAGCGTCTCGGCGCCGGCGGCATGGGGGAGGTGTTCCGCGCCTGGGACCGTCGCCTGCGGAGGTTCGTGGCCCTGAAGGTGCTCCACACAGAGGGCGCCCAGTCCACCGACCGACTGCTGCGGGAAGCACGGGCCCAGGCCGGAGTCAGCCATCCCAACGTGTGCCGGGTGTACGACGCCGGCGAGCTCGGGGGCCGTCTCGTCATCGCCATGGAGCTGATCGAGGGGGCGCCCCTGAGTGCTCTCGCCGGCCGGCTCTCGACCGTCGAGAAGGTCGCCGTCGTCCGCGATGTCGCGAGAGCCCTTCACGCCGCCCACCTGCAAGGGTTGGTGCACCGTGACGTCAAGCCCTCGAACGTCATGGTCGAAAGGGGCTCAGGTGGCGAGCTGGTCGCACGGGTGCTCGACTTCGGCCTGTGTCGACGTCTCGGCCGGCCGCGGCTTTCCGGGAGCGTCGAGGCTGAGGGGACCGCGCTCCTTCCTCCTGGAGACGTCGGACAGAGCCTGACCTGGCCCGGGGGTGTGGCCGGCACACCGTTCTTCATGGCGCCGGAGCAGGTACTCGGGCGCTCGGCGCAGATCGACGCCCGGACGGAC
>CAZKKP010000177.1:0-2091 GCA_964553295.1 uncultured Thermoanaerobaculia bacterium
AGCTTGCATCAGGGATCTCTCCGTTCCTCGTTGGCGGCCTTGCGGCGTGCAGGGTCGAACCCGCCCGCCCGTTGTACAGCTCGAGCCGAGCTGCCCTGAGCACGAGCCGGACGGCCGACCCTGCGTTCCTCGCCGCACAGCTCCAGTGCGGGAGGTGATGGCAGGTTCGACTTGCTGGTGTGCAATGCTCAAGGTCGTGACCCGTGTTCGATCGTATTGTCATTCTCATCGCGTTGTCAAGGTGGCAATATCTCTTGCGCCTCGTTCCTAATCGAAAGAACACAGAGGAGGAGACTTGAATGCTGCGACCGGCAGTCGCAGGGCGCCGCCCGCAGCACAACGCCTCCCCAGGTGGCGGAGAGCTGCGCGGACAGCGCACGAGCGGCACTCACCGCCACGGGCGTCACCGGCCGCGGACGAGCCGTGAGCCCGATCTGCCGCCAACGCCCGCCAGCGGCGGAACAGCGTGCCGTGCGCCTGCACGGGCCTGTGGCAGCCCCGGTATGAAGAAGCGGGGCCACGTGAACAACGCCCGGTGAGCAGACCCCCGGGACGCCGACCAGATCGGGGCTTCGTTGGCTCGACGTGGCTGCACTTCAAGTGCTGCACGCCGACGACCTTCCAACAGCTAACGGGTGGCGCCTGCGCGGCGCCATCCTTCGTTCCCCACGGGGGGTCACGACGTCAGGGCATCTCCAAATCCCAGCGGCTGCAGTCCCCCGTCTCGAAGCCGTCGACGAAGATCACGTCGCCGCCGCCGCAGATCACCGTGTTGTCGCACACCGGGACGAGCTCTCCGGCCAACCGCACGTTGTCCACCGAGAACCACCAGTCGTAGGAGGCGTTCTGGTAGGAGAAGCGCACCCTGAACTGGGGGTTGCCGACGGCGTGCGCGGTGACGTCGAGGCTCTGGTGGGCGTTGACGTCGCCGGTCGCGGCGCCATAGGTGGCGACCACGTGCCAGCTCGAGCCGTCGTACACCTCGACGGTCCCGACCTCGGTCCCACCGCCGCTGTAGTAGCGGAAGTAGAGGTCGACCTCGAGCATCACCGCGCCAGCGAAGGAGAACGGCAACAGGTCGATCACCGGCGAGGTGAGGATGGTCGAGGTGGTGCTCCCGGTGCCGCCGGCATCGGAGTCGGTGAGGGCGAAGAACCCGGTCGAGCCGGCGGGCCGTCGCACCGGGCTGTCGGAGCTGGTGCGCTGCCAGGGGCCGGCCGTGTGGGGGCCGGGGCCCGTGGTCACCGCCCACTTGTCGTCAAGGGGGTAGTTGAGGCCACCCCAGGTTGCGGCATCCTCGAAGGTCTCGGCGAACACGTCCTGGACGCCCGTGCCGCCGCCGGTGTGAGCCGTGAACAGCGCGGTCCGCCCGGGGGCCGATCCGCCGCTCCAGGTGATCGTGCCCAGGTCGAAGGTCACGGCCTCGCCGCAGGGGGTGAAGGACGGATCGACCAGAAACTCGAAGGGTGTCGTGACCTGGCCGCCCGCCGGGACAGAACCGAACTGGAGGGGACCCGACGTGATCACGACGGCGCCCGGGCTTCCTTGCACGGTCACCTCCGCCTGGGTGGTGGCGGCCACCTGGCTGCCGGTGTTGGCCACCGTCACCTCGACCGACCAGCGCTCTCCCGGCTCGACGACCTGGTCGCCGTCGCCACAGCTCTCGGTGAGGTTGCCGGCGCCGACGAGCTCGATCCTCGCCGCGTCGACCACCAGAGCGTGGCCCACCGTGGCGCTGCACGGCGACGAGTCGGTCACCGTCAGGGTCACGTTGCCGTTGTAGTACGCGGTGTAGGTGAACTGGCAGCTCGGGTCGGTGCAGTCGACCACACTGTCGCCGTCGAGGTCCCAGGCGTACTGGTAGGGCGGCACTCCGGAGCTGACCGAGGCGTTGAAGCTGACCGGCTGGTTGGGCAGGGCCGGGTTCGGGTCGATGGTGAAGTCGAATGTCGGCGGCGTGCAGGAGTCCCGGCCGTCGAGGGTCTCGGCCCCGGTGGCCCCGGGGTCGAGCCAGTCGCTGAGCCTGGTCGCGGCGGTGCCGCCGCCGGTCCAGGACACTGAGAAGCGCCCGTACCAGTCCGACTCGTTGTT
>CAZKKP010000177.1:2101-5662 GCA_964553295.1 uncultured Thermoanaerobaculia bacterium
CGACCCGCCGGTCGGGGCTGAACAGTGGCGACCCTGAGGAGCCCGGCTCGGTGGTGCCGAGATCCCAGTCGATCACCCGCACATGGCTACCGTCGCCTGGCTCCGAGGTTCCCAGGTAGCTGGTGGTCGTCGTCGGGTCATTCTCGAAGCTGATTCTCTTCTCGTCGGTGTTCGGGTGATGGATGCCTACCGCCGACGGGAAATCGACCGAGCGCCGGTCCCAGCCCACCCAGTGGACGTTCGAGCCGGCGACCGGGTCGTCGTCGAGCTCGACCAGGGTGAAGTCCGACGCCGATCGCGCCGCCCGGAAGTAAGCGCCGGTCTGGCTGTCGGCCCGGCTGCCGTTGCCCGGGGCGCCGCTCGCCGGCGTGTCGGGCTGGCGGCAGGTCGAGTTCTCGTAGTTCCAGTAGACCACCAGCGAGGCGGCGGTGCTCGGGTCGATGCCGCAATGGTTGGCAGTCATGAAGTACGGCTTGAGGTCCTGGGCGGTGTTGTTGACCAGGAAGCCGGTGCAGAATAGTGAGCCGCCCGTACTGATGACTGCCACCGACCGGATCGGGTCGCGCCAGCCGTCGACCTCGGGGAAACCATCCGCGGCGCCGCAGGCCACGTCCAGGTTGCACGAGCCGGACTTGAGCGCACCCGGGTAGCCGAAGCCGGTATAGCCGTGGCCGAGGTGGCCGACCTCCAGCTCGAGGAACGGCAGCATCTCCGGGGCTATCAGCAGCTCCAGAGCGGCCTCGTCGCCGAGCACCACCGGGGTCCAGAGCTGGCGGTGGGCCTCGTTGTCCAGGTCCGTATAGGGCCCGAGGATCTGGCCGTAGCCCGGGCTGTAGATCCAGAGCGCGGCCCCGGGGGGCAGGTGGAAGCGGGTGAAGCCGAAGTTGACGGACAGGGCGCCCTCGGCATGGTAGCGGTGGCGCCACAGCAGGCGTCCGTCGGACAGGGTGTCCCAGCCGCCCGCCGTTGCCACGGTATCCGACATCGGGATCGGCACCGCGAAGCGGGGGGCCATCCCCGACTCCTCGCGCTTGCGGTCCTCGGCCTCGACCACCGCGAGGTCGAGGGCGGGCAGCCTCACCATCTCGAGGGGCTCAGCCGACCGCACCGCTTCCACCAGACTCGGCGGCAGACGGCCGTCGTCTGCTGTCGCAACGCCACCTGCCACCGCCAGGCCGATCACCAGCCCGGACACAAAAACGACCACGCTTCTCATGGCGCCCCCCGATCTGCCGCTCGGTCGGGGCCGGGATCGGCCGCCGGCCGACTGACGACCAGGGACCATATCACGTCGGTTCGACGTGTCGAGCATCCTTCCTTGTAATCGAGATCTGATCTCATAAGACAGCAGTGATCCCGCGACGCCGCTGCCTTTGACAGCCCCACCCCGTTCGGCTAGCGTTCCCGCCGTGCCGATCACACCCTGGGGTCGACGATGGTGGTGCGTGGTCGCCGCCGGGTCGGTGTTGGCGGCGGTCGCCGCCTTCTGCGCCGCGGCCGAAGGGCCCGCTGCCGAGGCGCCGCGGCGGTTCACGCTGCAGCTCACCGAGAGGCTGCGGCTGGTGTCCTGGGACGATGCCGTCACCCTGGGGGCGACGCCCGGAGACACGACCTTCTCACGCACCCTCACCAGCCTTGCCGGCACCTGGCGGCCCGCCGAGGGCTTCGAGCTCGCCTTCGACGTGGTCAACGAGTTCCGCCACTACTGGAAGCCGGAGGACCGGCCCTTCACATTCCACGAGATCGGCCTGCGCGGGCTGCTAGCGCGCTGGCCAAGGCCCAAAGGGCGGCCGTTCACTCTCGTTCTCGGCCGGCAGAACATCATGCTCGGCGAGGGCTTCCTGGTGATGGACGGCAACCCCCTGGACGGGGCGCGCACCGTCTACTTCAACGCCGCGCGGCTGGACCTGCACCTCGGGCCGCGGAGCGCGGACACCCTGACCGTGTTCGCCGCCGTCCAGCCGGAGACCGACCCCCTGCCGGTGGTCAACGACCAGGACCAGCCCCTGGTCGAGCAGCCGCAGCGGGCCCTCGGCCTTTACTACGTGCGCCCGCGGCCCGAGGCCACCCTCGAGGGCTACCTGATCCACAAGCGCGAGCTGCCGGGCAGCCGCGATCCGGTGTCCGCGAGGATCACCGCCGGTGGCGGCCGGGTGATCGTGCCGCTGGCCTTCGGGCTCGAGGCCGTCGCCGAGGCCGCCTACCAGTGGGGTGAGCGCGAGCAGGCCCCGATCCGCGCATGGGGCGGCCACGCCAGGCTGAGCCGGCGTCTCGGCGACTCCGGCGCCAGCGGCCACCGCGCCACCCTTGGCGTCGTCTCCCTGTCCGGCGACAACCCCCAAACCGCGAGCTGGGAGGGTTGGAACCCCCTCTTCAGCCGCTGGCCGAAGTGGAGCGAGGCCTACATCTACACCCTGATCCCGGAGCAGGCCGGCCGCCCGGCCTACTGGACCAACTTCACGTCGGTCCACGCCGGGCTCGAGCTCGGGCTCGCTCCGGGCAGCACCCTCGAGCTGACCTACCACCGGCTCGGCGCCATGCACCCGGCCGGCCGGGGGGCGTCGTTCCCCGGCGGCGCCGGCACCCGCCGGGGCGATCTCCTCATCGCCCTGTGGTCCTGGCGCGCCTCTCCCCGCGTTGCCGGGCACGTCAGGCTGGAGCACTTCCGGCCGGGGAGCTTCTACCGCGACGACGCCCGCACCTACACCTGGGCCCGCGTCGAACTGCTCATCCGGCTCTGAGCCGGCCGCGCCCACGGGAGGCCCTACGTGACCTGGAAGCTCGCCGTCATCCTCGCCTACGCCCTGGTGATCATCATCGTCGGCATCCTCGGCCTGCGCCGCACCCGCACCTTCGCCGACTTCTTCCTCGGCGGCGGCGGGGTCGGCCCCATTATGACCGCCTTCACCTACGGCACCGCCTACTTCTCGGCGGTGGTCTTCATCGGCTTCGCCGGCAACGTCGGCTGGAGCTTCGGTTACTCGGGGTTGTGGATCGCCGCGGGCAACGCCCTGGTCGGCGTCCTCGGAACCTGGCTGCTGGTCGGCCCGCGGATCCGTCGCACGGCCGCCGCCTACGGCGTCGCGACCATGCCGGAGCTCCTCGCCCGGCGCTACGACAGCCGATTCTTCCAGCTCTTCGCGCCGATCTGCATCGCAGTGTTCTTCGTCCCCTACTCCGCCGCCGTCTTCATCGGCCTGTCCTACCTGTTCACCGCCACCTTCGCCCTGGACTTCGGTCTCGCCCTCGGCTTCATGGGCGCCTTCACCGCCCTGTACGTGGTGCTCGGAGGCTACCGCTCGATGGCGATGATCGACGTCTTCTTCGGCATGATCATGGTCGTCGGGGTCTCGGTGCTGCTGTGGAGCACGGTGGCCGCCGGCGGCGGCCTTGCCGCCCTCACCCGGTCCCTCGCCGCCGTGGAGCCCGGCCTGGTGGCCGCCGTCGGCCCCCCGGGATGGTGGCCGCTGTTCACCCTGGTCTTCCTCACCAGCGTCGCCCCG
The DNA here is from genome assembly GCA_964553295.1 of uncultured Thermoanaerobaculia bacterium. Lineage (GTDB taxonomy): Bacteria > Acidobacteriota > Thermoanaerobaculia > Thermoanaerobaculales > Sulfomarinibacteraceae > CAZKKP01. The sequence continues at coordinate 5,605 of CAZKKP010000177.1, forward strand.
ATGGCAATGCCGCAGCTGGTGCAGAAGTTCTACGCCATCCGCGACGAGCGGGCGATCG
>CAZKKP010000177.1:5672-7823 GCA_964553295.1 uncultured Thermoanaerobaculia bacterium
CACGATGCCGCGCAGCGACGGCGACCGGGCGCGCTCGGCCGAGATCTCGGCGGCGAACCTGAGCGAGGCCGATCTGACGCGGGTCGAACTCGACCGTGCGGATATGACGGGCGCGAACCTTTCTGCGGCTCGGCCTACTTCTTGGGCGCCACCACCCGCGCCTTCCTCAGCCCGGAGTCGGCGCCCGCCGCCTTCAGCGACGGCCGGCCGGTGTTCGACGCCCTGATGCCCGAGCTGCTCGTCCGGGTCGTCCCCGACTCCCTGTCGGTGCTCATCCTGCTGCTCATCCTCTCGGCCTCGATGTCGACCCTGGCCGCCCTGGTTCTGATCTCCAGCTCGTCGGTGGCCAAGGACCTGGTCGGCAACCTCCTCCGGCCTGACCTCTCCGACGCCGCCCTCACCCGGCTGATGCGCCTGGCCAGCGCGGTCTTCATCCTGCTCTCGGTGGTCCTCGCCTGGTCCCGGCCGGCAACCATCGTCGCCATCCTCGGGGTGTCCTGGGGCGCCATCGGCTCGGCCTTCCTGGGGCCTTTCCTGTGGGGCCTGTTCTGGCCCGGCGCCACCCGCGCCGGCGCCGTCGCCGCCTCCCTCGGCGGCCTCGGCCTGTGCCTCGGCCTCTACGCCGCCGGCATCCCCTCCCCCGCCGCCGGCACCCTCGGCATGCTCGCCTCCGTCGCCCTGGTGCCCCTGGTGTCCCTGCTCACCCGGAACACTTGGCCTGCTGCAGTGACCTGTGAAACAGAACGGCCGGGCACTGCCCGGCCGTGAGCGTCGTCTGACTGGAGCCAACGGCCGGACTTGAACCGGCGACCTAGTGATTACGAATCACTTGCTCTACCGACTGAGCTACGTTGGCCCACCGGTCTGGCGACCGGGAGGCAGAATGTAACACCCGGCGGGTCCACTGGCAAGGCGGCCGTGCACGGCGCCGGTCGCCGCCCACCGCCACTGCAAATCGTCACTGCCAACCGTCACTGCGGGATCCGCGCCGTCCCTCTGTGCCTCCGTGCCGCTGTGGTTCAACTTCGTGCGTTCGGGTTGCGGGCACGGCCGGCACCGGATCCCCGCGTTGGACGCGAACTCTCGCGCTCCCGGAGGCGGTCGCGGATCAGGGAGCCGTCGGGGCGGACGAGGCGGCGGCCGGCGAGCAGCACGACGATCATCGAGCCCGAGGCGACCGCGGCGGCGATCATGAACATCACCACGATCTGGTAGGCCACTGCCTGCAGCGGCGGCGAGCCGGCCAGGATCTGACCGGTCATCATCCCCGGCAGGGACACGATGCCCGCTGCCGCCATGGCGTTGACGATCGGGATCATGCCGGTGCGCACCGCGGCCCGCAGCGCCTCGCCGAGGGCCTCCGAACGGCACGCGCCGAAGGCGAGCCTCAGCTCGATCTCGGCCCGCCGCGCCGACAGGTGCTCGAGGAAGCGGTCGAGGCACAGCGAGATCCCGGTCAGGGAGTTGCCCAGGATCATGCCGACGAGCGGGATCACGTACTGCGGCGCGTACCACGGCGTGACGCCGACCACCGCCTGGGTCACGACCCCACCCACCAGGAGACTGGAAGCGACGATGGCGAACCAGGCGTCGACCGCGATCAGGGGGTAGCCCCGGGCCGACCGCGACACCGCCTCGCGGGCCGCGAACAGGGTCATGGCCAGCACCATCAGGACCACGAGCCCGGCCCGCTCGACCCGGAAGACGTACTCGAGCACCAGACCGAGCAGCCCGAGCTGGACCACCGTGCGCACCGAGGCGATCGCCAGCCGGCGGCCGATGCCGAGCTTCAGCGCCACCGACACGGCGCCGGCGGCCACCACCAGCAGGGTGGCGACCGCCAGTTCGACCGGCCCGAGCTCGATCAGCGCCGGGCTCACGCCCCGCCCCCGAGGCGGCCGTCGGCCAGGCGCACCCGCTGGTCGGCCCGGGCCGCCAGGGAGGGCTCATGCAGGGTCGCCAGCAGGGCGCGGCCGGGGCGACGCGCGAAGCCCAGCAGCAGCTCGAAGCAGCGCTCGGCGGTGTCCGGGTCGAGCCCGGAGAGCGGCTCGTCGGTGAGCAGCACCGGTGGGTCCCAGAGCAGCCCCCGGGCCAGCGCCAGCCGGTGACGCTCACCGCCGGACAGAGTCGAGGTCTCCCGGTCGAGGGGAA
>CAZKKP010000178.1:0-7786 GCA_964553295.1 uncultured Thermoanaerobaculia bacterium
AGGATGCAGATGACTCTCAGGTCGGTCCAGTCCCGCGGCGCGAACTCGCCGATCCAGTCCTCACGAAGACGGTAGAACACCCAGATGAAGGCCTTCAGGACCATCAGCACAGCGAAGACGAGTACGGATCGGATCATGCTCGCTGGGTTCCTCGATCCCCGGCCGGGCCGGGCGGGCGGCGCACAGCATAGCCGATCCTCCTACCAGTCGACGCGCAGACCGGCGTAGGCGCTGCGGGTGGCGGCGGGGATCCACAGCGGCTCGCCGCCGTCGACGTAGCCGAAGGTGGTGTAGAGCTCGTCGGTGAGGTTGTCCAGCCGCAGCCTGAGGCGCACGTCGTCGGCCGCCAGCCACCGGGCAACGGACCGTCCCAGGTCGAGCTCGGCGGTGAGGTCTAGGGTCGTGAATGCCTCGTTGACCCGGTGCACGTACCCGGGCTGCTGCCGCTCCGCGGGGTCCTTGCGCAGGTCCTCGGTGTTGTCGAGGAAGAACCTGCCGACGTGGCGCACTCCGAGCGTGAGGTCGACCGGCCCGGCGCCGCCGGTCAGCTCCAGGGAGCCGAGCCACTCGGGCACCCCGGCCACCCAGTTGTCTGCGTGGTCGACGGCGCCGCCGTCGTAGTCGTACTCCACGAGCTCGCGGAAGCGGGCGTCGGCCCAGGCGAGGGTGATCCGCCCTCCCCAGCGGGGGCGCGGCATCCAGGCCGCCTCGAGCTCGAGGCCGCGGTGGCGGGTGACGGCGCCGTTGGCGTTGGTCGGCACGCCGTTGTTGTCCAGGCCTCCGGCCCAGACGATGGCGTTGTCGAAGTCGAGATAGTAGACGTTCGCCTGAGCGTAGCCGGTGGACCAGCTGCGGGTGGCGCCCAGCTCGTAGTCGGTCAGCTCCTCGGGGTCGAGGTCGAGGGGCTCGCCGAACCAGAAGTCCTGCGGGTCGTAGAGGTCGCGCAGCGCCGGCTCGCGGCCGCCGCGGGAAAGGTTGGCGAACACGCTCCAGCCCGGCGCCGGCCGCCAGGTCGCGCCCAGGCGGGGCAGCAGGTAGGAGAAGCGCCACTCGTGCTCGACGCCGCGCCGCTGGTCGTCGCCGAGCCGGTACTCGTGGTTGACCCAGGTCAGGCCCGCCATCACGGTCCAGTCCGGGCGCGGCGACCAGCTCTCCTGGACAAAGGGCTGCAGCGAGATCTTGTCGAGCCGGTAGTCGTAGTACGGGTGGTTGGGTGGGAGCCCCGGGGGGTAGGACGCGGCCCACACCGTCTCGCCCCAGTGGCGGCCCGAGTGCAGCCGCACCAGGGCGCCGGCGGTCAGCGTGCCGCGCCCGTCGAGGTGCTGCCACTCGAGGGTCGGGATGACCCCCGCGTCCCACTCGTCGACCTGCCGTCGGCGAACGAGGTCGGTGGTCTCGACGAGCTCGCCGTCCGGCCCCGGGAAGGGCTCGAGGTCGTACTCGGGCAGCCAGCGGTCGCGCTTGAGCTGCTCGAAGAAGCCGTCGCCCTCGAAGTAGAACAGGGTGGCGCTCAGCACCAGGGAGTCGGCGACCTGCCGGCGGTGCTCGAGCTGGTAGTGGGGCTGGAAGAACTCGTCTACCTCGTTGGGGTAGGTCAGGGGGTTGAGCCGCCGGTCGCGACGCCGGTCGCCGGTGACGGCGCCGTCCAGGGCCGAGCGGGGGACCCCCTCGAAGGCCAGGTGGGTCCGCTCGGGCCCGCCGAACAGGGTCAGGCGGGTGGTGGAGCGCTCGCCCAGGCGCTCGACCGCGAGGTAGTAGCTCCACATCTCGGCCCAGCTCTGGTCGCGGTAGCCGTCCGAGGCGACTCGCGAGTAGCGCATGGTCGCGGCCCAGGCGCCGTCCATCAGGCCACTGTCGTACTCGACGGCGAGGCGCTCGGTGCCCCACGAGCCGAAGGTCGAGTCGAGGCGCAGCCGCGGCGTGGACAGCGGCGACCGGGTGCGCAGGTCGACCGAGCCGCCGATCGCGGTGCCGCCGTAGAGGTTGGTGCCGACGCCCCGCTGCAGCTGGACGTCGCCGGTGGTGGCGAGGAAGTCGGCGTGGTCGACGAAGAACACCGAGTGGGAGTGGGCGTCGTTCAGGGGCACCCCGTTGAGGGACACCGCGGTCCGCCGCATGTCGAAGCCGCGGACGAAGAAGTACGAGTAGCCGATGCCGCTGCCGGAGTCGCTGGAGGCGTGGAATCCCGGCGCCCGGGTCAGGAGCAGGGGCACGTCCTGGCCCCAGTAGAGGTGCTCGATCTCCTCGCGGCCGATGTTCGACACCGTCACCGGGGTCTCGCCCACCGTCGCCCGGACCGCGGTGACCTCCACCGAGCCGCTGAACAGAGGCTGCTCGACGAGGGCGATCTCGACCGGCCGAGCGGGGTCCTCCACGACGACGGTGCGCGGCCGGTGGCCCGGCGCGGTGACGGTCACCTGGTAGCTGGGGACGCCCGGCTCGGGCAGCTCGAGGACGAAGCCGCCGTCCGGCCGGGTGACGACCCGGAGCTGCCGGCCCGCGGCGTCGACCGTGACCGCGGCGTCGGCGATCGGCTTCCCCGACGGGCCCACCACACGCCCGACCAGCTCGGCGGCGACGACGACGGTCGCCACCAGGGTGGTCAGCGCGACCATCACCGTGACTCGAAACAGATGCGGCATGACAACCTCCCGGAACTCGGGATGCATGCCGCGACGGGCTGGGACGAACCGGCGGGCCTGGAACACGGCCCAGGGGCCGGAGGCGTCTCCAGTTCCCTCCGCCGGCATGACCCGGATCAGGTTCGAGGGGTATGCTCTCAGCCCGACGGTGTCGGGCACCCCCATGGAAACGCTCGTGGCATCGAGATGGCAAAGAACCACTCACAGTATCGGTTCCGTCGACGGCCGAAGTCAAGGCGCGGGTCATGGCCCCGGCCACCGTAGAATGCCCTCGGAGGTGGCAAGCATGCTGCGACGGCCGTGGTTCGTGATGCTGGCGGGGCTCGCGACCCTGGTTGTGGCCGTCGTGGCCCTCGTCGCCCACGTTCGCCACTCCTCCGGACGGAGCCGGATCGGGACGAGCGGCAGGGCGGTCGAGCGATTGGCGGGCTGCCCGGGGGACATCGACGTCCGCTTCGACCGGAACGGATTCCCCCACGTCAGGGCGCACAGCGCGCCGGCAGCCTGGTTCGCCCAGGGCTACCTGCACGCCCGGGAGCGCTTCTTCCAGATGGAGCTGAGCCGCCGGGCGGGCGCCGGCCGGCTCGCCGAGATGCTCGGCGACGCCGCCCTGGCAACCGACCGCAAGCTCCGGACCTGGCGGGTCCCGTCGGTGGCGCGGCTGCACACCGCACTGATCGACCCGGACCAGCGCGAGGCGCTGGAGTCCTATGCCGCGGGCGTCAACGCCGCGATCGACCGGTACGGCCGCTGGATCGCGCCGGAGCTGTGGTTGCTGGCGATGGACCCGGAGCCCTGGACGGTGGAGGACTCGATGCGGGTCGGCGCGCTCCTCCAGCTCAACCTGAGCTGGGGGATGGGCGAGGAGCTGAAACGTGCGGTGCAGCTGGCGCGGCTCGGCCCCGAGCGTGCCCTCGCACTCTGGGGCTGGACGCCGGAGCAGGCGCGCCGCTGGATCCCACCGGTGGAACCGACCCTGTCCGAGCGCCGCGAGGAGGAGCCGATCCGTCCGCCGCTGAGCGGCGAGGGCTCCAACAACTGGGCGATCGCACCGTCGCGGACCGCCACCGGCCGACCGATCCTCGCCAACGACCCCCACCTCGGAGTGCAGCTGCCGTCGACCTGGTACGCCGTCCACCTCGAGGCCCCCGGCCTGCGGGTCGCCGGCGCCTCGATCCCCGGGGTGCCCGGGGTGGCCATCGGCCACACCGGCCGGGTCGCGTGGGGCTTCACCATGAGCCTGCTCGACGACCAGGACCTGTACGTCCTGACCCTCGACGACCAGCGCGACCGCGAGCTCGTCGACGGCGCCTGGCGCGACCTGCGCACCGTGACCGAGCGGATCGAGGTCCGCTGGCGCTCGCAGCCGGTGCTGCACAAGGTGCGCCTGTCCGAGCGCGGCCCGCTGGTTCGGGACCTACACCGGGAGACCGTCGCCCTGGCCTGGACCGCCGGCGAGGGTCCCAGCGCGATCGGCGCCTTCCTCGCCATGAGTCGGGCGGGCTCGGTTGAGGACCTGGTGGCGGCATGGGACGGGGTGATCGGCCCGTCGATGAACCTCGTCGCCGCCGACGTCGACGGACGGATCCTCCACCAGGTCGTCGGTCTCACCCCGGACCGGCGCCAGGGCGCCGGCCGGCTGCCGGCGCCCGGCGGCGACTCACGCTGGGCCTGGCGGGGCTTCCGGCCGTACGCCACGAACCCGCGCAGCTCCGACCCGCCGGAGGGCTTCGTCGCCACCGCCAACCATGACCTCTTCGCCGAGGGGCCGGCGACCTCCGAGCCATTCCCCGGGGACTTCGCCGCCCCCTGGCGCTACCGCCGGATCCACCAACAGCTGGCCGCCCGGGACGACTGGGACCTCGCCTCGAGTCTCGCGCTGCAGGCCGACGTCACCTCGCTGCGGGCCGTCGCCTTCCTCAAGCTGCTGTGGCCCGATCTCGAGGCCCACGGCGGCGCCACCGCGCGCCGGCTCCTGGCCTGGGACGGGAGAATGAGCGTCGACTCGGTCCCGGCCCACCTGCTGTCCCGGCTGTTGCTCGAGCTCGGCGCCGCAGTCGGCCGCGACGAGATGGTGCGCGACGGCATCGCCGCCACGCCGCTCGGCCCGGAGGAGCTGCTCCGCCTGCTCGCCGGCGGCATGGACGACTCGTGGTGGGACGACCATTCGACCGGCGCGGTCGAGGACCGCGAGAACGTGCTCGGCGAGGTCCTCGACCGGATGGACGCCCTCGGCCTACGCACCGGCTGGGGCGAGGTCCACACCGTGAGCTTCGACCACCCTCTGCGGCCGATGCCCCTGGTCGGCCACCTGTTCGGTCGGATGTGGAGCCGCGGTCCGATCCCGGTCGGCGGCGACGACGTCACGGTGAACGCCCACTACTACAGCCGCAGCCGGCCCTTCGCGGTGACCGCCATCCCCTCGATGCGTTTCGTCGCCGACGTCGGCGCCTGGGACGAGACCGTGCTGGTGCTGCCTCTCGGTCAGTCGGGCCGGCCCTGGTCGCCCCACTACGCGGACCACCTCCCGGCCTGGGTCAACGTGCGGCCGGTACGGTTCCCGTTCTCCGACGCCGCCGTCGAGGCCGCCACCGTGAGCCGGCTGCGCCTCACCCCGGCCGACCGCGGCGACGCCGAGGTCGGCGTCCGCGGCACGGGATCCTGAGGGTGCCGGTGAGGAGGGGTGCTCAGCCCGCGTCTCGACCCGCTCCCCGGCTTCGACGTGGGCCGGCGCCCCGGCCGGCGCCATTCACCGGTCGGTCGGCGCCCCCGTCGCCCTGACCTCCGCCATCTGCCGTCGGTAGTCGGCGCGGTGGGCCTCGACCGTCGCCCGCAGCGCCGGGTCGGCCACCTCCACCACGAAGCCGTGCGAGCCGAGCACCGGCCGTGCCTCCTCGTGGTACAGAGCGATCAGCGACGGGGTGAGCTCCAGGTAGAGGTCGAAGGCATGGCGGATGGTCTCGAGGTTGGAGAAGCCGGGGTCGTTGGCGATCCGCTCGAGGAAGGCCCGGTCGAGCTCGGAGAAGAACCCCTGCAGGGTGTACACACCTGTGAGCGCCTCGGCCTGCTCGAAGGGCAGGTCGCCGATGCGCCCGGTGCTGACGAGCATGTCGAACGTCGAGGACCGGAGCATGGGCAACCGCGCACCCTCCCAGCCGGCGAGCTGGAAGCCGTAGGTGGTCCGTCGGTCGCCCGGCGCGACCTCCTCGATCCCCTCGCGGATGCCCCGGTAGTAGACGAAGCTCCGCTCCAGGGCCTGGTGGTTCAGGGTGACCTCCCGCGCCAGGGTGGCCAGGGCGTCCGCCGCCTGGCGTCGGCTGACTCGAGCCTCCCGCCACTCGTTGACCATGAACCCGAGGACCACCGCCAGGACGATGGTCGCCAGCTCCAGCACCACCAGGCCGACCACCGACAGGCGTCTGCCGTCCCCCGCCGCGACCTTCCTTTGCATCCGTCGCACCATCCTCGCCTCCTGGTTCTTCACTGTCCGTCCCGAGCACGCCCTTGGCGCCGGGAGACTATAGCCCGGATCCCCCATCGGGGCGCAGGGGGGCACAGATCGGGGTTGGTCGCAGATCGGCGGTCGCAGCCGAAGCCCCTACCGGTATCCAGGCTCGAGCACCCGTACCGCAGGATGGGCATGCCGCGCCGGTCTTCCCTCCCCGGTCACGTTTCTCGTCAGGGGGAGACCTTGTTGCAACGGCGCCGACGCGTCGGACCACTTCTGGAGGCAACCATGAGACGTCTTCTCTCGCTCCCGCGCCTGATCCACCCGGTGCTCCCGATCCTCATCGCGCTGGCCCCGGGCCTCGTCTGGGCGACGGCCCCGGGGCCGGGCGAGCTGCTGCTGTACTCGGTGCGGATCGCCGGCCATGGCCCGCCGGTGCTGCTCATCCCGGGGCTGTCAAACCCCGGCGAGGTCTGGCAGCCGGTGGTGGATCGCTGGTCAGCGGACTACACCTGCCACGTCGTGACGCTCACCGGCTTCGGCGCCGGCGCCGCTCCTGAGGGTCCCTTCCTCCCCATGGTCAGGGAACAGCTCGCACACTACGCGGCCGGCTTGAGCAGCCCGCCGGTGGTGGTCGGCCACAGCCTTGGCGCCACCATGGCGCTGTGGATCGGGGCCACGGCGCCCGAGGCGGTGGCGGCGATCGTCGCCGTCGACGGCGTGCCCTTCCTCACCGCTCTCGCTCGCCCGGAGGTGACCGAGGCCGAAGCCCGAGCGAGTGCCGAGTCTCTGTATGCCATGATGGCGGCGATGGACCGGGGCACCTTCCGTGCCCAGAACCGGGGCGCGTTGACCGCCATGGTCACTGACCCGGAGGAGTTCGAGCGAGTGGCGCGGCTGTCCGCCGGCTCGGACCCGGAGACGGTCGCGCGGGCGATGGCCGAGCTGTTGAGCACCGACCTGCGCGACGAGATGGGCCGGTTGCAGGCGCCGGTGCTAATGCTCGCCGCAGGGATCAGCCCGCTGGGCTCTGCCGAGGCGGTCGCCGAGGCCTACGGGGCCCAGCTTGCGGCCGCGCCCCGCTCCAGGGTCGAGGTGATCGCCGGCGCCCGCCACTTCCTGATGCTCGACCGACCCGAGGTCTTCGACGCTCTGGTGCTGCCCTTCCTCGCCGCCCACTCCGGGAGCACACGATGAGCAGCGCCGCCGTGCTCGAGCTCGCGCCATGGGTCGAGCGTGCCGCCGCTGGCGACGCCGAGGCATTCAGTCGTCTGGTGCAGGCCACCGCCGGCACGGTCCACACCCTCGCGCTCGCGATTCTGCGCGACGTCCACACCGCCGAGGAGGTCTCCCAGGAGGTGTTCCTGGCCGCCTGGCAGGGCCTCGGCCAGCTGCGCAACCCCGACAGCTTCCTGCCCTGGCTGCGCCAGCTGACCCGTTTTCGGGCCCGCAGCCGACTGCGCGAGGACGGACGTCGCCGCGCCCGGCTCGACGAGGGCGCCTTCGACATGGCCGTCGCCACCGCCACCGATCCGCGGATCGACGCCGAGGCCACCCTGGTCGACCGCGAGACCCGGGTCGCGCTCGACGACGCCCTCGACGCCCTGCCCGAGGATGCCCGCGAGGTGCTCGTGCTGTTCTACCGCGAGGACCGGTCGAGCCGCCGGTCCCGGAGGTCGTGCTCCAGCGGCCGCTG
>CAZKKP010000179.1:0-7768 GCA_964553295.1 uncultured Thermoanaerobaculia bacterium
GACCACGGTGCAGGTGGGGCTGCGCGGCGCCAGCAACGCGGACTTCAACAATCGCGAGACCGACGCCACCCATCTCTGGGACGACTCGCTGCGCGGCCAGTCGAACGTCGCCGCGATGGCTCTCAGCGACACGGTCTACCCGGCCTCGGGCCTGACCTACCAGTGGGCCCTCGCCACCGGGGTGGTCCTCAGCCCGGAGGCTCAGACCGGAACGGGCTGCGCAGGCGCCGAAGTGACCCACTCCTTCGAGGTCGTGAACCTCACCGGGAGCACGGGCAGCTTCTCCCTCTCCTACGACAGCCTGTGGCCGGTCAGCGGACCGGCCGTGACCGGCGACATTCCGCACAACGGCTCCGAGGTGGTCAACGTGGCGGTCACCGTGCCGTGGTCGGCGCTGGTTGGCGACAGCGACGTGCTCACCGTCAGTTCCGACGACGCCTCCGCCACCGCCACGACCGTGGTGGCCCTGGCCGAGGGCTGGCAGGACCTGACCAGCGTGCCGGCCGGCCGCGGCGTGCGGGGGCCCTCGGTGGTCTACTGGGACGGCAAGCTCTACAAGATCGGCGGCTACGGCGGCGCCGGCGCCGCCCAGCCCTGGCTCGACATCTACGACATCGCCAGCGACACCTGGAGCGCGGGCGCCGACATGCCGGGGGCGCGCTACTGGATCGACTGCGAGGCCATCGCGGCCAAGATCTACTGCGCCGGCGGCTACCTGTCCAGCGCCCAGAGCACCCTCTACATTTACGACATCGCCACCAACACGTGGAGCACCGGCGCTGCCCTGCCGGCGGCCCGCTACAGCTACGCCAGCGTCAAGCTCGGCGGCAAGTACTACGTGATCGGCGGCTACACGACGACCTACCAGGCGACCATGGTGGTCTACGACCCGGTCACCGACGCCTGGGACTCGAGCCTGGCGAGCATGGCCACCGCCCGCCGCTACTTCCACGCCGGGGTGATCGGCGGCAAGATCTACGTCGCCGGCGGCTACAACCCCAGCTATCTGTCCTCGGCCGAGGTCTACGACCCGGCCACCGACGCCTGGAGCCCGGTGGCCTCGATGCCGGCGCCCTGGGTGAACGCCGCCGACGGCGTGGTCGACGACCGCTTCCTGGTCCTGGTGGGCGGCGCCAGCAGCAGCACCGCGGGCGCGAGCAACGGCGCGCTGTACTACGATGCGCAGAGCGACTCCTGGGCCGCCCTGCCGCTGAGCAACCACGTCCTGTACAGCTCCGAGGGGGACGGCGACGGCGCCAGCTTCTGGCTCGCGTCGGGCCGGCTGTCTGAGGGCGGGACCTTCAGCTACAGCGAGTACACGACCGTCATGAGCCGGTGCGAGGGATGCGTTCCGGTGTCGGGCGCCGACTTCGTGGTCGACCCGGTGTCGCCCACCGCGGGCTTCCCGGCAACCTTCACCGCGTCGGTTGCGGGGGGCACAGCGGACATCACTTACGAGTGGGACTTCGGCGACGGCTCGACCGGCGTCGGGCAGGTGGTGGAGCACACCTTCGCCAGTGCGGGCACCTTCACCGTGGAGCTCACCGCCAGCAACTGCGGCGGCGCCTCGACGGACACTGTCTCCTACCCGGTCGAGGTTCCGATCCCGGTGGAGCTGATGCACTTCAGCGTTGACTGAGGAACCTGCCCTGACCACTGGCCGCTCGCCGGCCCGAGATCACAGCGCCCCCGCCCGGCGGGGGCGCTCTCGTCTCGATGCGGATCTTGGTGGCTCGTTCAACCCATCGCCTGCACTGGCAGGGACGGTCGTGGACGGACCCCGGACAGGGCAGTAGATTGGAGGTGCAGCTCACGAGCGGGAGGTGGACGATGGGCCGACCCGGGAAGAAGCTCACCGCGTGGACCCTCGGGGCGATGGGTGTCGCCGCGACCGCGGCGCTGGGTGCGCTGGCGTTGACCCGACGACGGGGCCGTGCCCGCGCCGAACGGCTGTGGCGCGAGCACCGGCCGGCGCCGGTCACCGATCTCGGCGCCACCAGCTTCCTGTCGATCCTGCCCCTCGTTGACGCCATCGCGGCCGATGAGGAGCTCAGGACCGAGGCCGGGGTGTCCTACCTCGTCGAGACCGACGGCAGCCGCATCCTGTTCGACGTCGGCTTCAACCGGCTGCGCGAGGACCCGTCGCCGCTTCTCGCCAACATGGCTCGGCTCGGCCTGACCACCGAGAGCTTCGACACGATCGTGATCTCCCACAACCACCTCGACCACGTCGGCGGGGCGGAGTGGGGCCGCCGCGGGACGTTCTCCCTGGGCAACGAGCAGCTGCCGCTGCCGGCGGATACCCGGGTGATCACTCCGGTCCCCATGACCTATCCCGACCTCGAGCCAGTGCATGCCCCCGAGCCGATGGTGCTGGCGCCGGGCGTGGCGACGACCGGGACCATCCCGCGGCAGCTCTTCATGGGCTGGGTGGAGGAGCAGGCGCTGGCGGTCAACGTCGAAGGCCACGGCCTGGTGCTGATCGTGGGCTGTGGGCACCAGACCCTGCCGAAGCTCCTGGGGCGCGTCGAGGAGGTCTTCGAGCCCCCGGTCTGGGGGGTTGTGGGCGGGCTGCACTACCCGGTTCCCCACGGTAGGGTGCGGATGCGCGGCATCGACGCCCAGCGCCTCATGGCCTCGGGCAGCGGGCCCTGGCATCCGATCACTCGCCAGGAGGTGCTCGAGGAGCTCAATACCCTGGCTGCCCTCAGACCCGGTCTCGTCGCTCTGAGCGCTCACGACAGCAGCGATGACGCGATCTCCTGGGTTGACGAGCTGTTCGGTGCGGCCGCCCGACGCCTCCGGGTCGGCGAGCGGATCGAGGTCGGCACGCGACACTGACCCGAGCCATGGCCCCGGCACCGGCAAGCGAACGGTGCGGGCTCGGGCGGCCGTTGCCGAAGCCGGCGAGACGCCGGCTCTACACTTCGCTCGGTCGACCTTGGAGGAAGGGCGTCTGCGCGGCCGGGTCGAGGAGCGGTCCCAGGCCGTGGTACCGCCGGATTTCGGGTGCGTAGCTGATCGGGCGCACCTTCTCGGGGTCGGGCAGGCCGCGGTCGCCGAGTACGGCCGGGTCGACCTTGATGTCGAGGATCTCGCCGACGAACAGGGTGTGCAGGCCGATCTCGAGCTGGTGCAGCAGGCGGCACTCGAGGGCCATCGGCATCTCCGCGAGGAAGGGGGCGTCCACCATGTCGCCGGGCACGGCGGTCAGGCCGGCCGCCGCGATCTTGTCGACGTCGCGGCCCGAGACCTTGCCAAAGAAGTCGGCGACCGCGACCTGCTCGGCGGCCGGGACGTTGACCGCGAAGGCGCCGCGCGCCACCAGGTAGCCATAGGTCGCGGTCGCCTTGCGCAGGGACACGCTGACGCACGGCGGCCGGGAGCAGCAGATCCCGCCCCAGGAGGCGGTCATGGCGTTGGCTCGCCCGTCGCGGTCGTAGGTCGTGATCACCCACACCGGCGTCGTGAACACCAGCGGCTTCGCCCCGATCGAGACCTTCATCGTGCGCCTCCTCGCGTCTCCAGTGTCGCGCCCCGTGTCCGGCTGTCAAGAGCCGAGCCCCGGTGCCGTGCCGGTGCTCAGTGGTCTCCGCTCGTCGGGCCGAAGGCGGCGCGCAGGGAGCGGGCGTTGACGAAGGTCAGCACCCCGCCGAGGATCGCCAGCCACCAGTGACCACCGGCCAGCGCCCAGGCGGCCAGCAACACCGTGAGCAGGATCGACAGGACCAGCGCCGCCAGCCGTCCGCGTTCGCCGAAGACGAGGCGGGCGAGCGAGCTGGCGATGTGGCCGCCGTCCAGCGGCAGCACCGGTAGCAGGTTGAGCACCCCCCAGCCGAGATTGACCCAGATCGCGTAGCCGAGGGCCCGCCTGGCGATCTCGCCATCGACCAGGCCCAGCTGAGCGACGACCAGCAGGGCGCCGCCGATGACCAGGCCGACCGCCGGACCCGAAACGCTGAGCACGATCTCCTGGACCGGGAGCAGGGGCCGCGATTGCCGCCAGCTGGTCAGGCCGCCGAAGGCGTGCAGCAGGATCCGCGGCTCCAGCCCGAGATGGCGGCCGGCGAAGGCGTGGCCGAGCTCGTGCAGCACCACTCCGACCAGGACCATGGCCACCCACAGAACCGACCAACCCGGGTGCTCGCGCGGCCCGATGAGGTAGGCGGTGAGGAAGAACCACGGCTCGACCCGGAGCGGGAAGCCGAGCAGCACGAGGCCGCGGCGAGCCTGCGGCGGCGGGCCAGGGTCGAAAGCACTCGAGTGCATCGTGTCGTTCACGGCCGCCAGTATGTCACTTCCGCCCTCGGGAGTGTCCAGAACGAGTTCGCGGAGCACCCCGGGGAGCCTCGCGGGACGGCGCCGTGAGTGGCCGGTCGCCCGCATCGGGCGCGGCATGAAGTAGGATCGCAGCGGCAGCAGCTGTGGAAGGGCGGGCGCCATGAAGACCAGGATCACCGAGCTGTTTGACATCGAGCATCCCATCGTCCAGGGCGGCATGCACCACGTCGGCTTCGCCGAGCTCGCCGCCGCGGTGTCCAATGCCGGCGGGCTCGGGATCATCACCGGGCTGACCCAGCGGACCCCCGCGGACCTCGGCCGGGAGATCGCGCGCTGCCGCGAGATGACCGACCGGCCCTTCGGTGTGAATCTCACCTTCCTGCCGATGGTCGTCCAACCGGACTACCCGGGCTACATCCGGGCGATTCTCGAGGGTGAGGTGCCCATCGTCGAGACCGCCGGCCGCAACCCCGAAGCCTACCTGCCGCCGCTCAAGGAGGCGGGGGTCAAGGTCATCCACAAGTGCACCTCGGTGCGCCACGCCCTGAAGGCCGAGGCGATCGGCTGTGAGGCGGTGTCGGTGGACGGTTTCGAGTGCGGCGGCCATCCGGGCGAGGACGACATCCCCAACATGGTCCTCCTGCCGCGGGCCGCCGACGAGCTGACAGTGCCCTTCATCGCCTCCGGCGGGATGGCCGACGGCCGTTCCCTGGTCGCGGCCCTGGCCCTGGGCGCGGACGGGGTCAACATGGGCACGCGCTTCATCGCCACGCGGGAGGCGCCGGTTCACGACAACGTCAAGCAGGCCATTCTCGAGGCGACCGAGCTGGACACCCGGCTGATCATGCGGCCGTTGCGCAACACCGAGCGCGTGCTGAGCAACGCCGCCGTCGAGCGGTTGCTCGAGAAGGAGCGGCGCCTCGGCGAGTCGATCGGCTTCGAGGACATCCTCGCAGAGGTCGTCGGCGTCTACCCGCGGGTGATGGGCGATGGCGACATGGACGCGGGCGCCTGGTCCTGCGGCATGGTCGCGGGCCTGATCCACGACATCCCGACCTGCCGGGAGCTGATCGAGCGGATCATGGCCGAGGCCGAAGAGCTCATCCTCGGCCGCCTGGGCGGCCTGCTCGCCGGCGCTCGCAGTCGCTGAGCAGGGCGCCCGCCGTCGGATGGGGCGCGCCGGAGCAGCCAGGTGGCGCACTCGACCGAGGACTCGAGGATCTCGCATTCCCTCCGCTCCCTTTCGAGGTAGGCGTGGAAGGCGGCGGCGTGCTCCGGATGGCGATCGGCCAGCTCGCCGACCCGGGCCGCGATCCAGGCGGTGTAGCGGCGGTTCTGGGCGCGCATCTCCTCGAGGGTGGTGCGCTGCTCCCGGAGCAGTCGGTCGCCGTGGGCCGTCAGCTGCTCGAGGGTCTCCTCAAGGGTTGCCATGTCCTGATAGCCGGGGTGGTCGACGGCGGCGGAGGTGAGCCGGTAGCCGTCCTCGAGGATCATCAGCCCGCCCGGCGCGACGCACTGCCGACAGCCGGCGATCATCGCCGCCGGCGAGCCGAGTACGCCGACCGACACCAGCAGCACCGCGTCGTATCCCCGGGCGCGGGCGACCGTCTCGCGCAGGTCGCCGCACTCGAAGGTGCACAGTGCGGACACAGTGCGCTCACCGGCCAGCCGCCGCGCCTCATCGACGAAGGCCGGCATCGCGTCGACCCCGTCGACCCTGCAGCCGAGAGACCCGGCGACCGCCAGGGCGACCGCTCCCTTGCCGCAGCCCAGGTCGAGGACCCGCACCCCGGGCCCCTGCAGCCCCTCGTCGCGAAGCCACTCGACAACCAGCCCGGGGTCGCTGCCGAGCTCCTCGAAGTCCTGCAGGAGCTGCGGGACGAAGGGGAGGGTCTCCGGTGCGACCTGGAAGTAGGCGGCCAGCTCAGTGTTCGTCACCATGCGTGCAACGGTGCCACCACCGGCGCCTGGAGGCAAGCCCCGGCGGACCGGCCGGGGACCTGGTCAGGAGCCGTCGGGGTCGTGCTCCGACGCGAACTCGGCTCCACGCTCGGCGAGCAGCTCGCGCAGGATCGAGCGGTGGCAGCGGCCGGGATCGGCGCAGTAGCAGCCGACGGCGAAGTCGGCCTGCCGTGACAGCGCCGCGAGCAGCTCGAGCAGGTGGCGGGCCTCCGGGCGCTTCATCTCGGACCGGTAGCGGCGCTCGAACGCCTTCCATCCCGCCGGGTCGGTCACCGCGAGGCCCAACTTGAGCAGCTCCTCGCTCGGCGCCAGCTCGGGCAGCCAGACGTCATAGAGGTCCCGGGTGGCGTACTCGGCCCTGGGCACGCCCCGCGGCGGCCGCCGTACGGTGCCGATCCTGAGCCCCTCGCCGGGCCGGCGAGGGCTGCCGAGGCGGACGACGTGCACCGACATCTCGGGCACAGGATACGCCAGGGCGAGTCGTGCAGGCGCTCACCGCCGCCGGGCCGATGGTGATGGACAGCGGCAGCACCGCGGTGGCGTTGGTCATCCGGTGGTCGACGTCGAACTGATTGCTCCAGCCGGCGGTGAGCCTGGGCTCGAACGACCAGGCCTCGCCCGCGAAGGGGAACGCGACCCCCGCCTCCAGGTAGTAGCCGTGGATGTTGTCGTCGAGGCCGTAGGAGTACTCGAGCGTCGGCCGCAGGTGCGCCGCGGCGTGCCAGGTAAGGACAGCGCGACTGCCCGTATGAGCCCGACCGGTGCCGGCACCGTCAGTTCACCTCGTCGTCGGAGGGCTCGGCGAGGAAGCTCGGCACGGTGTAACGGGAAGAAGCGGGGAGGGCGGGGGGGAGGTCCAGGTCGGGGGCGTGGACGACGACGTGCTCGGTGACGTGGTCGGGCAGCTCGAGGAGGAAGCGGGAGGGGTCGAGCAGCACGTCGACCCGGTAGCGATTGCGCGCCATCTCGGGGTGGAGGAGGAAGAGCCGGTCGCGGGCCCGGGTGACGGCGACGTAGAACAGCCGGCGCTCCTCCTCCTCGTCGTCCGCGCGGAGGCTCGGGAAGCGGCCCTCGGCGAGCCACAGCACGAGCACGGCGCGCCACTCGAGGCCCTTGGCCTGGTGGGCGGTCGACAGGGTCACCCGCTCGTCCTCGGGGCCGCCGATGGCCTCCTCGCCGGAGAGCTCGTTGAGCAGGGCGAGCTCGCCGAGGAAGGCACTGACGTCGGGGTAGCCGTCGGCGAACAGGGCGAGCTGCTCCAGATCTTCGAGGCGGGCCCCGGGGCTCGCCAGGTTGTCCCGCACCCACTGGCCGTAGAACGAGGCGACGACCTCTCGCAGGGCCTCGCCGGGCTGGCCGAGCAGGCGGGGCGAGGACAGCGTCTCGACCAGGGTCTGCAGGGGGCCGAGGGCCTCCCGTGCGGCCCGGGGCAGCTCGAGGGAGGCCCGCCGCAGCTTGCCCGAGCGGGCCGGGTCCGCGCTGCCCTTCTCCCCCAGCACACGCCAGGTCTTGCTCTGGTCCCCGG
>CAZKKP010000180.1:0-7764 GCA_964553295.1 uncultured Thermoanaerobaculia bacterium
TCGCCGAGCTCGGCGGCCGGGTCGGCTTCACTGTGCAGCCCCTGCTGTACTTCCCGGCCACCGGCGCCAACAACGCCGACCTGCCAACCGGCGGCCGCATCGACGATCGCGAGGTCGACCTCGCCCGGGCCCTGAGCGGCTCGACCCTGGTGGTCGCCATGACCCAGTTCTCGGCCACCGCGCCCCTCGCCCGGCTGGCGGCGGCACACCCCGACTTCCGCGCCGCCTCGATGCCCGGTGTCGAGGAGCGGATGGAGAAAACCGCGCTGGCCGCCGACTACTCGCAGGTGGCGGCCCGCTGCCGGACGATCGCCGAGGCCCTCGAAGGCGCCGTGCTGTGCGACGTGCTCTTCTCCACCGGCCATCGCTGCTGGTTCGACCTGCGCCACCGCCGGGCGGAGATGGACGACGGCTTCCTGCCCCGCGGCAAGAAGGGCGACCGGATCATCAACCTGCCCTCCGGCGAGACCTTCATCGTGCCCTACGAGGGCGAGATCGCTGGTGTCCCGTCGTGGACCGCCGGCACCATTCCGGTCATCGAGAACGACGAGCTGGTGCTCATGCACGTGGTCGGCAACTCGATCCAGGTGGTCGAGGGCGACGGCCCGGTCGCCGAGCGCTACGCCGACTTCTTCGCCGCCGATTCGGCCCGCGCCAACATCGCCGAGGTGGCCTTCGGGGTCAACGACCGGGCCGAGGTGACCGGCCTCGTTCTCGAGGACGAGAAGGCCGGCTTCCACTGGGCCTTCGGTCGCTCCGACCACCTCGGCGGGGTGACCGGCGTCGCCGAGTTCACGAGCCCGGGCTCGGTGGTCCACCAGGACATCGTTTACGCCCGCGGCAACCCGGTGCAGATCGCCCGGGCGGAGATCGTGCACGACGACGGCCGCAGGGTCGTCGTGATCTCCGATGGGGAGTACGCCCTGTGATAGGCTCCTGGGCGGAGTCCGCAGCCGACTGAAGGCGCCCGGGCCTTCGCGTGGACGACAGGAGGTGGACGATGGCGGCAGCGACGACCCTGTTGCAGGCGATCGAGGGCCGCGGCCCGTACGCGGTCTGGGACCTGATGACCGAGGAGGAGCGGCAGCGAGCGGCGGCGGCGCTGTGGACCGAGGGCGACCGTCCGACCCGCGCCGCCATCGAGCTCGCCCTCGCCAAGGACCTCAAGTTCCGGCCGCAGTCGCTGCGCCGGCTGCCGGTCGAGAGGATCCTCGCCCGGCTGGTGCGGATGGCGGACACCCTGCCGGACACGGTGCTCTTCCAGTTCCTCTTCCACCTCCACCTTGCTGACCGTCGACCGCTCCTGGCGGCATTTCTCGACGCTCTCGGCCTGCCCCACACCGACGGTGTGCTCGAGCTCGCCGACGACACTCCCGATCCCGACCCGGCCACGGTCACCGGCGCCGCGACCGCGCTGGTCGAGGAGCACGGCCATCAGGCCCTGGTCTACCTGGCGACCCTCCGGGTGGCCGACGCCGCGTTCTGGCAGGGGGTCGACAGGGTCCTCGAGCGGCATGACGAGAAGGGCGAACCGGTCGCTGGGGCCGAGCCCGAACCCGAGGCCAGGCCCAAGGCCAAGAAGCCCAGGTCGAAGAGCGCCAAGGCCGAGGCTCCTCGCCCGGACTCGTGACCGGCTCAGGCGTCGCGACCGTCAGCCGGGCGCCCGGTGCGGCGCCGCGAGGAAGCAGGCGACCTGGTCGTCGCGACCGCGGAGGGTCGACAGCGGGATCGACATCCCCGAGGTCTCCCGCCGGAAGCCCAGGTAGAGGCGGGCGAGGCGGGCCCGGTTCCTGAACAGCCACATCTCGACCGGCTCGTCAGGGCCGAGCTGTGGCGCCTGCAGCGGCACCTGGATGGCGTGCAGCAGCACGTCGTCGCTGTCCCGGTACTCGCCGAACACCCAGCGGCGCTCGTCGCCTTCGGTGTAGGTCACTACCACGAGGTGCTCCGGGATGAGGCCCTCCGGAGGGGTCTCCGGGGCTGACGCCTCGGGGGTCTGGGCAAGACGACGCAGCAGCTCGAGAAGCGGCCCCGTCACCTCGACGACCTCGGCCTCGGCGGGGCTCTCGGGCCACACCGCCGCCTCGACGAGCTCCATCGGCGCCAGTCCCTTGAGCCGCGCGACGCCGAGGAAGCGGAGCCCGACGTACAGGGTGTCCGGCATGCCGGGGTCGATGGGGAAGACCAGCCAACGACTGCCGTCCGCCTCGACCAGCGCGACCGAGGCCAGCTCGAGCTCGCTCTCCAGCTGGCCGAGGAAACCGACGGTGAGCACCATCCCCTCGTTGACCAGCTCGCCGCGTCCGTCCAGGGAAGCCGAGTAGCGGCGCTGGCTCGACCTGGTTCCGCCGCCCCGGGCCGAGATGATCGGCGCCAGGAAGGCGTCCACCTGGGCGCCGTCATAGCCCGAGTGGATCAGGAACTCGGCGATCTCTTCGACCTCCCGGGTGCTCTTGCCGGTGGTCAGGCGAACCAGTTCGACCAGGCCGTGACCGAAGAACTCGAAGCGATGCCGGCCATCCCCCCCGGCGAGCATCGGCAGCAGGTGGTAGGAGCCGAAGTTCATGGCGAGGCGGATGCCCTGGTCGAAACTGAAGCCGACCTCGCGCAGTCGGTCGTAGGCCCGCTGGATCTCACAGGCCGCCGCGATCACCCGCAACGCCCGGCGCGACGAGTAGAAGGCGCCGTCGCCGAGGAACTTCTCGAAGCTCAGGCGGCGCCTCCGCCGGATCTGCTCGAGCTGTCCTTGAAACACGAACATGAGCTGCAGCGCCCTCTCCTCGGCGCGCACTCCAGCCTTGCGCACCCCTTCGAGGAGGGCGGTGAAGTTGGTCAGATCGTAGATCAGGCCGAAGCGCTCGACGGACGACTCGACGACGCCGGGGCTGGCGAAGTCGAACGGACGGGTGGTCGGGGCAATCGGGGTCGCCGACGACGGACCGGCAAGCACCAGCTGCGATGCCTGACGCTCCATGGGCAGCACCCGGCTGCGCAGCGCGGCGACGAGCTCGAAGACCTTCAGACGCAGGCCGAGCCCGGACAGCAGCTCGATCAGCATCTGCGACAGGCCGATGGCCTCCGCCAGCCCCGAGGCCTCCAGGGCGTCGAGCAGCCGCGGCTCGAGCAGGGCCCGGCCCGCGCCGGGCTCGATGGCCGACCCGGTCGAGTGCTGCAGCAGCTCGCGCAGCTCGGGCTGCCGCAGCAGGAGGTCGCGCAGCCGGCGCGCGACCTGATCGAGGGTCGCGCCGACCCCGCGCGCATCCTGGCGGTAGCGGAGGCGGAGGTAGCCGTCAAGCTGAGCCAGCTCGGTGGGGGGGCGGCTCTCGGCGAGCAGTAGCTGGTCGCGGCAGAGCTCGCCGAGCAGCGGGGAGGGCCGCGGCGGCGCCGGACCCTCGGCGAGCCGGCGAAGCTCGTCCGCGGCGCCGTGCGCCGAGCGCTGGAGGAGGTCGGCGAGAACGCCGGCGATCGCCTGGCGGGCATCCTCGATGGCGGGTCGTGCCACGGCGGCATCGGCCAGCCGCATCAGCTTGGGAACCTGACCGAGGGCTCGGTTGACGTCACAGGAGTGGAACAGCAGGAAGACCTCGACCAGACCACGGCCGTAGTCGTTCACCAGGGTGTTGCCGAAGACCGTGGCCAAGCCCTGCTGGTACCGGGCGCGCTGGGCCGTCACCTGCACCTTGCCCTGGCGCCCGGCGCCGGCCCGACGGTGCTCGACCTCGACGTGGACCAGCCGCTCGAGCTCGCGACGCAGCTGCTGGATGCCCCCGGACACCAGCACCGGGTAGCCCCAGGTGACGATCCGCTCCTCGTCGCGACCGAAGATCGGGTAGGGGGCCGGCAGGCAGGCGGCCAGGGCCGGGAAGAGCTCCCGCCAGCCACCCTGGACCTCCTCCGGGGTCAGGTACTGTGGGGAACGCAGGTCCTCCCGTAAGACCCGGTCGAAGGGGTTCGAGCCCGATCCGTCCAAATCCGAGACCATCGTCCCATTGTAGTCGGCGCGACCGCGAGTTGAGGGTCGAAGGCGACGGTGGAATAATCGGCGATCATGCAGGCTGAGGACATCCTCCGGGCGCTGACCGAAAGCCCGTTCTTCCAGGCCATGCCGGCCGACGAGCGGGTCGCCCTGGCACGGGAGGGCGCCTACTACCTCCACGGCGACGGCGACGAGCTCTTCAGACCGCGCGCCGTGCCCACCGCCCTGTACCTGGTGCTCGAGGGGCTGGTCGAGATCAGCCGCGTCGACGCCGTCGAGGATCGGCTGGAGACGGTCGCCTATGTCGGGCCGGGCTCGGTGCTCGGCGCGAGCAAGATCATCACCGCCACTCCCTTCACCTCCCTCGCCCGCTTCCCCGAGGGTGGCGCGACGCTCCAGTGGTCGCGAACCGCCTTGCTGCGCCGCCTCTATCGGTCGCGCGACCTGAGCATGCACTACCTGCACAACCTCGCCCACCGGCTCGAGGGGACCTTCGCCAGCCTGGGAGGGCGCAGCAGCATCAAGCTCGGTGGCAACCTCGACCACTTCGACCTGCCGACCATCCTGCAGACGGTGGTCGACTCGCGACGCACGGGCGTGCTGTCGATTCTCGAGGCCTCCGGCCAGGCCTTCGGCGTCATCCACGTTCACGACGGGCTCGCCGGGCCAGTGCGATGCGGGGCGCTGACCGGCGAGGAGGCGCTGCTCGAGATCGTCATCTCGCCTCCGGAGCGCGGCTCGTTCTCCTTCGCCAGCCGCGACGCGCCCGACGACACCGTGCACCACTTCCAGGTGCCGCGGGTGCTGCTTGACGCCGCCCGGCTGCAGGACGAGTATCGACGGTTGCGCGAGCAGGTCCCAGGCACCCTGAACCTGCACCTCGCAACCCGCCAGCTCGCCTGGGACGGGGATATCCCGGTGGCCCTCGCCGAGCGCATCTGGGAGGCGGTGGGGAACAGTCCGATCGGCTGGCTCGAGCTCGCCGAACGGCTGCCCTACAGCCGCGCCCACGTTGCCACGGCGGTCGCAACCATGCTGCGTGAAGGCATCCTGACGGTCGACCCCGCCGCACGCTGAGCCCGACCGCTCCCTGTGGCCGGGCGGCGAACACCCCTATACTCGGGGCATGGCGCGGCGGCGTGCTCTGCTGATCCTGGTGCTGGTCGCGGCGACAACGATCGCAGCCAGCTCCCTGTTCCGCACGGTGCGCAGCTTCTACCGCCTCGACTTCCCGGTCACCTGGTCGCACTCGGCGGTGATCGTCGGCGCGGCGCCGTCCGGGTCCTCGGCCGAGGTCGCCGAGCTCCTCGAGGGGGACCGAATCCTCGTCATCGACGGTCAACCGGTGGAGCGGCTCGAGGATCCGATCTTCGTGCTCGCCAGCGGCGACGAGCGCCTGCTCACGGTCCGCTCCCTTGATGACGAGCCGCGCGAGCTGCTCTTCCGACCACCGGCACCGGCGGTCGACCTGATCTACCTGGCGCGCTCGGCGGTCGGGCTGTTCGCCGTCGTCTGCGCGGGCGCCGCGGGCCTGCTGACCGGCCGGCGGGAGACCTGGACCCTCGCCCTGCTCGCCAGCGCCTCCCTCGTGCTGGGCGCCGTGCCACACCGCACCGCCGAGTCGCACGAGATCCTGCAGCTGATCCATCGCATGGCGGGCGCCTCGCTGCCCTTCCTGGTGATCCGCTTCTTCGCGATCTTCCCCGAGCGACAGCGCTCGATGGCGGCGCTCGACATGCTGGCCGTCTTCGCCGTCGCCGGCGCGGCGGCGACGGTGCTGCAGCCGGACGTCAACGCCTGGTGGCCGGTCGCCGCCTCGGCGGTGCGGGTCTTCTTCGGCCTCGCTCTGCTCGTCGGCGTCATCCTGCTCGTGCGCCGGTGGCAGGTCGCCGCCCGCGACGCCCGTGTCCGTCGTCAGATCGAGTGGACCGCGCTCGGGCTGTTCGTCGGTCTCGTGCCCTACGGCATGCTCGAGCTGCTGCCGCGCGCCCTCGGCATCCAGGTGGAGTCTTTCAGCTGGATCGTCGTCCTGCCGATGGCCGCCCTGCCGGCAACGGTGCTCGCAGCGCTGGCCGAGTACCGGCTCTGGGACCTCGAGCTGATCACCCGGGAGACGGTGTCGGCGACCCTGGTGGTGGTCACGGGTGGCTTCATCTTCGCCCTCACGAACGCGTTGCTGCTCGACCAGGCACGCAGCCTGGGATCCCTGCGCAACCTGGTCGCCTTCGCCACCGGTGTGCTGCTTGTGGTGCTGCTGCAGCCGGTCCGGCTCAAGGTCCGGGGCTTCCTCGACGAGTGGCTGTACCGCGGGCGGGCGACTCCACGTTGGCTGCTGACCCACTCGGCCCGCGACCTGGCGAGCGCTACCGACCCCCGAGAGCTCCTGGAGCGGCTGTCGGAGACTCTACGTGAGGGCCTGGAGCTCGAGCAGGTCGCAAGTTACGTGCGCAACGACGAAGGCGACTTCACACTGGTTTCGGGGGACCCCGGCGTCAGCCCCTCGACCCTGCCGGCCGAGGTGATCTCGAGCGAGTTCCCACACTCCGATGAGCGCGAGCTCGCCGCGGCGGGCTTCGCCGAAAGAGTGCCTCTGGAGAGGGTCGGCACCGTTCACGGGCTGCTCCATCTCGGCCTGCGGCGGGGCATCTTCCCGCTCGGTACCGAAGGGCGCGAGGTGGTGTCGACCTTCGCCGCCCAGGCCGCGGTCGCCCTCGAGAGCGCCCGATACCTCGACGACCTCAGGCGCCAGGCGGAGGAGTACCGCATCCTCCACGCCAACACCCAGAGGATCATCGAGTCCTCCGCGGCGGCGATCCTCGTGTGCGACGCCTCCGGTCGCATCCTGTCGGCCAACTCGGTGGCCGCCGGGATCTTCGAGCTCAACCCGCAGGACCTGGTGGGCGTCGAGCTCGCGGAGCTGGTCGAGCTGCCCGAGCACTGGCGCAGCCACCTGCCGCTCCATGCCGAGCACGCCGAGGTGCGCTCGCGATCACCCGCACCGCGGCGGGTCATCATGGCGGTCTCGGTGCTCGAGCTCGACAGCGGCTCGTTCAACGGTCGCGTGGTGGTGCTGCAGGACGTGTCGGAGCTGCGCAGTCTGCAGGACAGAATGCGCGAGCAGGAGCGTCTGGCGGCCCTCGGCCGGCTCGCCTCCGGCCTCGCCCACGAGATCAACACTCCCCTCACCGGCATCGCCTCCTTCGCCCAGATGCTCGGTGAGATGACCCCTCCGACCGACCCTCGGGCGCGGCTGGTGGGCAAGCTCGTCGATCAGAGCTTCCGCGTCTCGCGGATCGTCGCCAACCTGCGCGAGGCGGTGCGCGGCGGCGGCGAGAGTCGACTTGTGCTCGACCTCGGCGCGGTCGCTTGCCGGGCCGCATCGGACGCCGCCCGTTCCCTGGGCGCGGCGTCGCGCCTCGAGACGGTGCTGCCGGAGGCGCCGGTGATGGTCTGGGGCGCCACCGGACCGGTCGAGCTCGCGGTCTCCAACCTGGTGCGCAACGCCGTCGAGGCCTCGCCGGCGGACCATCCGATCCGGCTCGTTGTGGCCGGCGACGAGCTGTGGGGCGAGGCGGTGGTCGAGGACCACGGCCCGGGCATTCCCGACCCGCTGCTCGAGAAGGTCTTCGAGCCCTTCTTCACCACCAAGACCGAGCGTGGCGGCACCGGCCTGGGGCTGGCCATCTGCCGTGATATGATCGGCCAGCTCGGCGGTGACGTGTCCATCGAAAATCGGATCGGGGGGGGCGTTCGCGCCAGCTTGAGACTACAGCGATGGAAGCCGTCGG
>CAZKKP010000181.1:0-7062 GCA_964553295.1 uncultured Thermoanaerobaculia bacterium
CCCGGATCCGCATGATCATCGAGAACACCACGACGTAGAGCGCGAACTGCACGGCAGTGGTGGCCGGCGTCCACAGCCAGCCGAGGTGCGACCCGGCGTAGCGCGAGGCGAAGGCCCGCCAGGCGAGCTGGGCGAGGAGGAAGCGGTGGCGCAGCAGCACCCCGGGAAGCCTCAGCACGGCGGTCAGATGGCCAGTCATTCAGGTCCTACCCCCGGGCCCGGCGCCGCCGGACCGCCCACCGCCGGGCTCGCGGGCCCGACGCTCGCGGGTCGAGTGCCGTTCGCGCTTGACGCCCGGACGGCGAGCACATACTATCTGATGAGAAGCAGCCCGAGGTGCGCTCGCCGGCGCGCAATCGCACAGCGGGTCAGCGGAACACGAGACGAATGACGGGACACACCCCGACCCCCTCGCCGCAGATGGCGTCGATCGGCGCCCAGCTTCGCCGTCTGCGCAAGGAGCGCGGGCTCACCCAGACCGAGCTGGCGTGCCAGATTGGCATTCAACAGTCCGACCTGTCCCGCATCGAGAAGGGCGAGTACCGGGTCTCCCTGGACAACCTGGTCAAGATCCTGGGCGTCTTCGACGTCCAGATCGGCGACTTCTTCGGCCAGGCCCCGACTCGCCAGCCGGCCCTCTCCCGGCCCCTCAGCCAGGAGGACATGCAGGTGCTGCACCTGCTGCGCCAGCTCAGCGACGGCGGCCGGCGCGACGTGCTCGAGTACGCCGAGTTCAAGCTGCGCCGCGAGGTCCAGGACCGACGCGCCACCGCGGTCCGCCGCGACGGCCAGGGATCCGGCTCATGAGCGACCGCTTCGACACCCTGCTCCACGAGGCCCAGGAGGCCTTCTCCTCGGGCCGTCTCGAGCTGGCACGCGATGCCTTCGAGCGAGCCGAGCAGGTCGCCCTGGAGTCCGGCGAGACTGACCGTGCGGACCTCGCCTACTGCCGACGATGCTTCGTCCTGGTCGAGCTCGGCGTGGTGCGCGACCAGGCTGCAGGGCTCAAGGAGCTCTTCCTCCGCTCTGCCGACCGCGCCAACCGCTGGTCCGCTGCGTACATCCTGGCGGTCGCCAGCGACGTCGACGGCGCCCTCGACGATGCCCGCCTGTGGGCCGGCCGGGCCCTCGACCTGGCCAGAGTTCTCACCGACCCCGGGCTCGAGCTGCGCTGCAACAACCTCGCCGGCGTCCTCGCCCTGCGCACGGCACGGTTCGACGAGGCCGAGACCGCCTTCAGGCGGGTCCTCGACGCGGCCGAGGCCGTCGAGCTGCAGCCCGACAACGCCGCCCAGGTTCTCGAGAACCTCGGCTATACCATGATCTGCACCGAGAGGCTGTCGGAGGGGCTCGAGCTGTGTGAGCAAGCCCGCGGCGACCTCGAGCGGCTCGGCGCCGAGCACCTGCTCCACGAGACTCTGCAGGATCTGTGCTACGGCTACATCCTGGACGACCGGCTCGACGCCGCGCAGCGCTGCGGCGAGCGCGCCCTCGAGTTCGCCCTGCGCTTCGCCGACGAGCTCATCGTCAAGAACTGCCTGTTCCTGCTCAGCGAGATCGCGGTCCGCCGCGGCGACGCCTTCCGGGCCCGCCGCTACCTCCGCGAGCTCACCGCCTACTACCCGGAGGTCGGAGTCAGCGAGGAGATCATCGACGTCTTCCTGCAAACCGACCTGACCACCGTGGTGAACCTGAGAGGCTGACCATGAGACGAGCCGCCTGCCTTCTCGCCGCTCTCCTGCTGGCCGCCGGCGCCGCCGGCGCCGCCGGCGCCGGTCAGATGACCCTGACTCCCGCCGGCGACCTCTACCGGCTGGGGATGACCGACGACGGTCTGGCCGTCAGCCACCGCCCGGCCGCCGGCGAACCCAGCCTGCTGCTCGTCCCGCAGACCACCGGCATCTCCGCCTCCGCCCTCAACCTCGGCGTCGACCCGGCCAGTGGCGCCCTCTTCGTCCTCTGGCAGCGCAACGACGACGGCCCGGCGAGGGTCGAGCTTGCCGTCTACACCAGCGGTACCTGGTACGGTCCCTTCACCATGGCCGGCGGCGACGGCAGCACCGCCCGCTTCCCCGAGCTGCTGCTCAAGCGCGTCGTCGACGTCGTCGAGATCCCGCCCGTGGAGAGCGAGGGCGAGCCGACCTTCGAGGAGCTGGCGACGACCTTCGTCCACATCGTCTGGTGGCACAGCTTCACCAGCGAGGACCCCGGCGCCGCCTACCTGGTGTCGATGCCGCTGCTGGCGGACGGGATGCCCGACCTCGACGCCTTCGCGCCGGTCGCCCTCGCCGACCTGCTGCCCTACGGCATCGGCTGCTCCGGGCTCGCGTCGACCGACGAGCTGGCTCACCCGCGGCTGTTCCTCGACCCCCAGACCGGCCATCCCCACGTGCTCGCCACCGACCTCGCCTCGTGCCTGTTCCAGATCCTCGGGATCTCCTACGACGTGGTCGAGGACCCGGTCACCAAGCGGCGGCGCCACATCACCGTGTGGAACACCGAGGGCATGATCGGGGTCAACCCGGCGCTGCCCCTGGGCACCGCCCGGGTCGAGGCCGGCCGCAACCTGTCGGTGGTGCTGTACTGGCATGCCGAGGAGGCGGTCGAGTACCTGCGCCTGACCGAGTCCGAGTCGAGCGGCATCCAGGCCCTCGCCCTCGAGGACGGCCTCGGTCGCGAGCAGGCGGTCGAGCTGATCCGCGGCCTCGTCCGCTGAGGCCCGGGGCTCACACCGCCCCGAGCAGCGAGCTGAGCGCCCTGGCGTAGCCCTCCCAGGTGATGCGGGCGGCGGCGGCGCGCGCCCCCTCCGCCAGCCGGGACAGCCGCTCGCGGTCGAGGTGGCGCAGCGCCTCGGCCAGCTCCGTCGCCGAGCCCGGCGGCGCCAGCAGGCCGCTGACCTCGTGCTCTACGACCTCGGCCAGCCCACCGACGGTGGTGCTGACCACCGGCCGGCCGTGCGCCAGCGCGATCGGCGCCACCGCCGACTGGCTGCCGGAGCGGTAGGGCAGCACGACCACGTCGGCCGCCGACAGCAGCCACGGCAGCTCGTCCTCCGGTACCCAGCCGAAACGCAGCTGCACCCTGTCGCCGAGCCCGAGCTCCGATGCCTGCCGCTCCAGGGCGCGGCCGAGGCCGCCCCAGGGCTCGCCGGCGACCACGAGCCGCCAGTCGGCATCCGGCCCGAGCAGGGCCAGAGCCTCGAGCAGCAGGTCGACGCCCTTGTAGGGACGTACGATGCCCAGGAAGAGCGCCACCCGGTGGTGATCGCCGAGGCCCAGCCGGGCCCGCGCCCGCGACCGGTCGGGCAGCGGCGCCGGCGGCTCGGCGGGGAGTGGATGGGCGCCGGTCGGCACGCCGGGATAGTCGGCCGTGAGGCTCTCGCGCAGCCGCTCGGCGTGGGTGAACAGACCGTCGCAGCGTGACAGCACCCCGCGCGCGACGAGCCGCTGCAGCCTGCCCGCGCCGTGGTCTGCCGGGTTGTGCACCACGCCGATCACCGGCGGCCGGCGGCCGGCGGCGAGCAGGAAGCGCCAGGCGCCGGCCCAGACCCAGGTCCAGTAGGGCAGGAGCCAGGCGTCGGCGCCGATCTCCAGAGCGCGGCGCCGGGCTCGCGGCCAGGTCGTCGGCGCGAGCGGCCCGAGCAACGGCTCGGCCCCGGGCACCGGCGGGCAGGCCTCCGGGTCGCGGTCGTCTCGCCCGGGAAACAGCAGCCGAGGGTACTGGGCGACCGCGCTGAGGAAGCGGACCTCGTGGCCGGCACCCACGAGTGCTTCGACCGTCGACGTCGTCGCCCTCGGAATGCCGCCGCGGAAGGGATGGCCCGGGCCGAAGACGACGATCTTCACTCAGACCAACTCAGACGGACGGCAACGGGCGGGACCTGCGGTAGCGCGACTCCAGGCGCAACCGCACCGGCTCGGGAACCAGACCGGTCACGTCGCCGCCGAGGGCCACCACCTCACGGACCAGGCGCGACGACAGGTAGGTGTACTCCTCCTTCGGGGTCATGAACACGGTCTCCGCCTGGGGGTAGAGACGGCGGTTCATCAGCGCCATCTGGAACTCGTACTCGAAGTCGGAGACCGCGCGCATGCCGCGGATGACCACGGTGGCGTCGATCTCCTTGAGGAAGTTGACCAGCAGGCCGCTGAACGAGCGCACCTCGATCGCCGGGTTGCCGGCATACAGCTGGCGGATCATATCGGCGCGCTCCGCGGGGTCGAAGACCGCGTTCTTGCCGGTGTTCTCGAGGATGCCGACGACCAGCCGGGGAAAAATCTGCGAGGCCCGGGAGACGATGTCGACGTGGCCCATGTGGAACGGGTCGAAGGAGCCGGGGTAGACGGCGACATCCCGATGGAGGTGGCCCACGGCTGGATTGTAGCAGCCGACGGGCGCTCAATCCTCGACCGACGACACCGTGGCCCGGTTAAACTGGCGGTCGGTCGCGCTCACCACCACCAGGTGGCGGCCCGGGCGAGCCTCGAACCAGAAGGTCTCCCGGCGGCCGTCGAGCACGCCGTCCTCGGGCTCCAGCTCGGTCCACTCGCCGCCGTCGCGCGACCAGCGAACCCGCGCCACCCCACTCCCGTCGCCGTCGTCCACCGTCACGCGCCAGCGCTCCCGATGGCGCTCGAGCTCGATCCTGGGCGGCGTCGAGTCGACCTCGAACCAGCTCGAGAGCCGGCGGGCGGTGCGCGGCGCCGCCGGGTTGGCGGCCGCGTCCGACGCGGTCAGCTCGAAGCGATAGCGACCGTCCGGCACGGCCGACACGTCCACCGCCAGCTGGTTCGCCTCGACGCGGTCGCGCACCGCCAGGCGAAAGCCGTCCTCGCGCTCGACGACGAGCTCGTAGAGCAGGGGGTCGCCGTTCGGGTCCTCGGCCTGCCACGAGACCGTCCGGTACCCCGCACGGTAGTACTTCTTGCCCTTGGCGGCCTTACTGTTGGTCGGCCCGGGTCGGCGGCTGTCGACGACCGTGAAGATGCCCTCCCGATCAGGGTGCGAGACCTCGATCACCGGGCCGCCGGTCGGCGGCGCGTCGAGGAAGATCACGCCCGGCTCCTCGACCTCGAGCAGGGAGATCACCGGAGGCAGGTTGACCTCGCGGCTCGCCACCTCGATCCGGTCGACCCCCGCGAAGTCGCCGCCTGCCGGCAGCTCGAGCTCCCACTGCAGCGAGCGCCCCGGGGGCAGGTCGACCAGGCCGCGGGCCTCGGTCCGCCACTCGCTCCACGGCAGCCAGCGATCCTCCGCGATCTCCGACGCGCCCGAGCGAAAACGGATGCGCACCCCCTCGCTCCAGGGCACGACGCGGTACTCGCCGAAGCGCACAGGTCGCGGAAACAGGCGGTGCTCCGAGCGGAAGCTCGCGGGCCGCTCGCCGTCGTCGCGCCGCCAGTCGAGCCGCGCGGGACCCAGGGTCAGCATGGCCGCCCCGCCGTCGACGAAGCCGACCACCTGGACCGCGTCGACCGTCGCCAAGCGGGCGCCGCCCCCGTCGACGAAGCGCCACACCTCGCCCTCGTAGCCGGTGCCGACGAGCAGGCCGGCGCCGTCGAAGGCGAGCGCGGTCGCGACCTGCGAGGTGAAGCGGTGGACTCCGAGCAGGGCGCCTTCGGGGGTGACCCGGACCACCTCGGAGCTCGCGGTCTTGCCGTCGACCTTGGGCAGGTCGAGGCTGACCGACGACGACGAGGTCTCCTTCGTAGCGCTCGCGTCGCCGTCCTTCTTGGCCGGCGGCGGCGGCTCGCCGACCAGCGCCGCCGCCCAGAGCGTGCCGTCCGGGGCGGCCACCAGGTCGGAGATCTCGGTGAACTGGCTGTCGACGACGAGGCCGAGCCGACCGCGCCGGTCGACCGAGACCACCAGGCCGCGTCCCGAGGTGCCGACCAGCAGCCGGTCGTCGAGCACCGCGAGGCAACGGGCATGCACGTCGGGCAGCTCGACCCAGCGCTCGAAGCCGCGCTCGCCGAGCCGGTACAGGGCCGCCGGCGGCCCGGCGGCCGCCACCACCTGCCCGGCGAAGCGGGCGAGCTCCCAGATGCCGCCCTCGCCGAGGCGACCGACCTCGTCGAGGCCGCCGCGGCGCCACCGGTAGAGCACCGCCGGAGAGCCGGCCGCGACCAGCACCTCGTCGTCGCCCATCACCAGGAGCGCGGTCACCTGGTCGCCCGGGATCTCGGCGAGCTGCTGCGCCCCGCCCTCGGTCACCCGGTAGAGCGCCGCCGGGTGGCCGGTGCCGACGATCACCGAGCCGTCCGGCGCCCGTCCCGCGGCGAGCAGCACCGGCTCCTCGAAGGCGACGCCGGCGTGCCAGCCTGCGGCTCGTTCGAGGCGCCCCTCGGCGGTGACCGCGACTCCCTCCCCGCGACCGGCGAGCATCTCGGCCGCGGCGTCGACGGTCCACCAGACGGTGTCCGCCGCGGTCGCCGTTCCGGCGGCGATCAGCACCAGGCCGAGCATGGCGCGTTCACCCTTCATGAGCCCTCCGTCGAGGGCGGCGCCGGCCGCCCGTCGGTGCGAACCGTCAGCGGAACCCGCACGGCGCCGGACAGCGGTTGCTCGAGGGCGAGCTCGACGACGGCGGCGACGCCGTGACCGACCACCTGCAGGTTGCCGCCGAGCCCGGAGGTCAGCTGGACGATGACCCCCGGCGGGGTGGAGCGGGTGCCGGCGCCAAGGACGACGCCGGGGTCCTTGACCTCGAGTGCGGCCACCAGTCGGCTCGACGGCCGCAGCCGGCCGACCAGCCGGAGGTCGTCGTCGAACGACGCCGGTCGCTGCGGCCGTGCCCGCAGCTCGTAGGCCGACCACGAGGCGCCGTCGGCGACCACCAGGTCGAGACGGCCGACCGCGGCCACCCTTTCGGGCACCCTCAGCGACAGCGAGACCCAGCGGGCCTCGCCGCGGAACGGCTGCAGCCGGACCCGGACCTCGAGGTCTTCGCCCGGTCGCACCTCGCCGCGGCCCGCCACCACCTCGAGCAGGCGCGCCGCCTCGACCCGCTCCAGGGCGCCGAGTCGGATCGCCACCCCCTCGAGCCGCGGCGGCGGGTGCCGG
>CAZKKP010000181.1:7072-7493 GCA_964553295.1 uncultured Thermoanaerobaculia bacterium
GTAGGCGACCAGCGCCGCCGCCAGGGCCGCCGCCTCGACCGGCGCCTGCGGGCCGGCGAAGGACTCCTCGAGGAGCGCTCGACGGCCGCCGGCGTACTCGAGCTCGACCTTCAGCTCGACCGTCTGGTCGCCAAAGGTCCGCCCGCGGGCCGAGTGGCTGGTCATCGTCAGGTAGCCGACCAGCAGCGGCAGCAGGGTCGGGTGCCGGCCGGCGTCGAAGCGGTAGCTGCGGCCGTCGACCTCGACGACGATCGGCACCGTCGACGGTGTCGAGCCCAGACGGCCGCCGATGCCGTGCGACCGGTCGGCCGTCAGCTCGCCGAGCATCTCGTGCAGCCGAAAGAGCTTGAAGGAGACCGCCTGGCTCGGCAGCACGGCAACCACACTCGCCCGGGCCAGCGGCAGCGGCTCTGCGGCGACC
>CAZKKP010000181.1:7503-7748 GCA_964553295.1 uncultured Thermoanaerobaculia bacterium
CCGCCGAGGAAGGGGTGGCCGAAGGCCCACAGCCGGTCGCCCTGGACGGCCGTCACCGTGCCGGCCGCAGCGATCGAAGCGTCGCCGGAGACCATCACGGCCGCCACCATTCGGCCGGGGGCGAGCGGCGACGGGGCAGCCGCGCCCCGGCCCCCTGAGGCCGGCGCCGCCATGAACCCCAGGCGCTGCCAGGCCTCGGCGAGCCAGCCGCTGGCCGCCGGGACCCCCCCGGCGACGGGCAGCGG
>CAZKKP010000182.1:0-5206 GCA_964553295.1 uncultured Thermoanaerobaculia bacterium
ACCCGGTGGCCCGGGCCGGCACGCCGCGGATCTACCTTGCGTGGGCTGGGGTCGGGCATGGCCACGAGCTCGGCGGGCCGGCCGAGAAGCCGGGAGAACCAGGCCGCCGCGGCGCCGCCACAGGAAGGGACGGTGAGCGTGTCGCGCCAGATCTCGACATGAACAGGGGCGCCTCCCGCCGGCCTCGCGACCTCGAGCGGCTGCAGGGCCGGGCACTCCAGGCGGAGCACTGGTGAGACCTCGGCGACCCGGACGGTCGCCAGCACCGGGTCGGTGCGCTGACTGAGGAACCGGCCGGCGCCGTCCACCACCATGAAGCGGCGGTCGTCGACGACGCCGGTGGGGAGCACCTCGGCGACCTCGAGCGCTATCGCGGCGCAGCCCTTCACCGGGTAGCACGCGAGCGCGGCGACGAAGGCGTCGGAGCTCACGGCGCGAGCAGAGCGCGAAGAATGAGCCCGTTCATGACCACCTCCTTGCCCGGGTTGTTCACCAGGCATCGACTGCGGCGTGGGCAACCAGGCTGCCCTCCGGCGGCGATTCTACCCACCTCCGTGAGGCAGCAGGCGACGCCGCAGCCTCGAGCTTCGTACACTGTCAGCTGGAGGGATTGCGCGGTGAGGTGTGAGATTCGACGTGGTCTGCTCGTCCCGGCGCTGATGGTCGCCCTGGCCATGCTGCTCTCGGCGGTCTCGCCAGGGGCCGCCGAGATGATGGTCAACGAGGTCCGGGGCCCGGTGGGAACCCTCGCGACGGCGTCCAACGGCGACAGCTCGGTGGCGGTCTGGCTCAGCCGGCCGGGCGAAGGTCCGCCGACCGAGGTGCGGGCGCGCTGTCTCGGCCCCCGAGGCGGATCCCGCGGCGACGAGATCCTGGTCTCCGAGAGCGCCTGCGCCATCGCCCCCGACGTCGCCATGGCTCCCGACGGCTCGTTCGTCGTCGCCTGGGTCGAGTGCCGACCAGAGTCGCCCGGGCGGCGGGTCGTCGCTCAGCGTTTCAGCCGCTGGGGGCAGCCGGTTGCGGATCGTCTGGTCGTCGGCCGCCATGACACCCGGTCGCTCAAGGTCGCCGTGGCCGTCGACGGCGCCTTCGTGGTGGCGTTCTCCCTCCAGCCGGAGGACGACGACCCGACCCTGCTGCTGGCGCGGGTCGATGCCGGTGGGCGCTCGATCCAGGTGAACCCGGTCGACTCCGTCCAACGCGACCACCGCCACGTGTCACTGGCGGTGGCCGGTGTGTCTCTGGCCGGCGACGGTACCGCGGTGATTCTCTGGCAGGGGCAGCAGCACTCCGCGTCATGGGTCGCCGTCGACGCCGTCGACGACGAGGGCTTCGCGCGCCGCTGGAACCTCGCCGAGTGCGTCTCCGGCGAGCGACCCGGAGAATGCGGCAACGCAGCCCTCGGACGTTGGGGCGGAGAGCTGCTCGCCGTGTGGACCCGGTCCCAGATCGCCAGCGAGTTCTCGGTCGCCGCGCAGCGGCTTGCGGCCGCCGGCGAGCCTCTCGGCGCGCCCTGGATCGTTGTGGAGGGACGTGGCGACCCCCGCCACCGGAGTCATCTCGACGTCGGCCGGACCGAGTCGGGCAGCCCCTTCCTCGCCTGGGCGGAGCGTCCGGACGCAACCAGCCCCGCGTCGACGGTGGTCGGCAGGCCGGTCGGCCCCGACTGGACGGAAGGGGCGCAGCTCGTCTTCGCCCCGGGCCCTGACGCCCGTGCGCCGCGAATCGCCGGCCAGAGCGAGCTGGGAGCTGTCGTCGTCTGGTTGACCGGCGAAGGCGCCGACACGGACATCGCCGCGCGGCTCATCCGCCCGCTCGAGCCGGCCGCCTCGCTCGCCAGCCAGACCCGCTGACCCGACCCAGAGCCCGTCCCCCGCCGCCCGTACCGGCGGGGTGAGGGGTGAGGGGTGAGGGGACCGGGCCGCGCGACGTGGATGGCACGGTCGCTGCCGGCGAGGGTGGGGTTGTCAGGCGGGAATCCGGGCGGCGGGCCGCGGGCGGCGGGGATCGTTGCTGCCCGCGGTGGCAGGTTGTCGTTGTGGGGTGTTGGTTGCGCTCGGGGGTTCGGGTCCCTGGGCCCTCAGCCCTGAGCCCTGTGCCCTGATCCGGCTTCGGATGCGACGATCGCCGGTGGTGTGTTCCGGGCGACTGCCCGCGGTTGAGGGGCGATGGTTGGTCGACCGGGAGCTGGGGAGGAACTGAGACCAAATCGCGCTGGATCGAGCGAGATGTGACCCGGGTGCGACCCGACGCAAGAGGCCCGTCCTGAGACGGGCCCAAGTGCTTGATTCTTATGGTGCACCGGGAGGAGCTCGAATCCCCAACCTTCTGATCCGTAGTCAGATGCTCTATCCAGTTGAGCTACCGGTGCAGCCCAAGGGAGGGTGAGTGTGCCACAGCGCGGGTGGTGATGCAAGTCCCGGCGCGGTCGGTCCCCCAGGAGAACCGGCGCCGGGGTTCTCTCGTACCATGTGCACCTGACGACGCGGAAGGGAGGCCCCGTGGAGGCGATTCTCGAGCTCGAGAGGGTGAGCAAACGGTACGGTAGCCATCTCGCGGTGGACGATCTGTCGATGGTGGTGCCACGGGGATCGGTGTTCGGCCTGCTCGGCCCCAACGGCGCCGGCAAGAGCACGACCATCCGCATGATCATGCGCATCATCGCCTCGGATGGCGGGCGGGTCCTCTTCGCTGGCGAGCCCCTGGACGACCGGCGGCGCGCGCAGATCGGCTACCTGCCCGAGGAGCGTGGCCTGTACAAGAAGATGAGGGTGCTCGAGCACCTGGTGTTCCTGGGTACGATCCGCGGCCTGAAGGCGTCGGAGGCGCGCCGCCGCTCGAGCGACTGGCTCGAGCGCTTCGGCCTCGGGACCTGGGCCAGCCACAAGGTCGAGGACCTCTCCAAGGGCATGAAGCAGAAGGTGCAGCTCATCGGGACCATCCTCCACCAGCCGCCGCTGCTGATCCTCGACGAGCCGTTCTCCGGCCTCGACCCGATCGTCAGCCGGGAGGTCAAGGACCTGTTGCTGACGATGGCGGCCGACGGCACGACGGTGGTGCTCTCGACCCACGTGCTGCCCCAGGTCGACGAGCTGTGCTCGCACATCTGTCTGATCAACCGGGCCCGGGCGATCCTCCAGGGTCCCCTGGCCGAGATTCGCGAGCGCTCCGGCGGCGCCACCTGGCGGGTCCGCACCGGGCTCGCCGCAGAGCAGGTGGCGGCCCTGGCGGAGATCGCGGCGGTGCGGCCCTTCGGCGAGGAGCTGCTGGTCGACCTCGCCTCCGGGACGACGCCGCAGGAGTTGGTGCGCAGCCTGCTCGCTGCGGGCCCGGTCGAGGGCTTCGCCCGCTTCGTTCCCGACCTGGAGAACATCTTCCTGAGAGCCGTCGAGGAGGACCGCCATGTGGCCTAGGATGTATGCCGTCATCCGGCGGGAGTATCTCGAGCACGTCCGCACCAAGGCGTTCTGGATCTCGACCCTGCTCGTGCCGGTGTTCATGACCGCGATGATGGTGATTCCGGCGTGGCTGGCGTCGCGCGGCGCCGGCGAGTTCGACATCGCCGTGCTCGATCTCACCGGCCGCTACTACGAGCGCATCGAGAGCGAGGTCGGCGGCCAGCTGTCCGGCGACCGGGAGGCCCTGACCGTCCGCCTGTCGCGGGTGGCGCCGGAGGCCGACCTCGAGGGCCAACGGGAGCGCCTGAAGGAGCGGGTGCAGAGCAAGGAGTTCGACGGCGTGCTGGTGCTGCCGGCGACCCTCCCCGACGAGGGCCAACCGGAGTATGTCGCGCCCAACGTCGCCGCCTTCCGGCTGCTCGCCACCCTCGAGCGCTCGGTCAACGACGTGGTGGTCGCCGACCGGCTGACCGGCGCCGGCCTCGACGCGGAACGGGTCGGCGAGCTGACCCGGCCGGTCGGCTTGATGACGCTCAAGCTCGGCGCCAAGGGCGAGGAGACCGAGGATCAGGGGCAGACCTTCCTGCTGTCGTACTTCCTGATGCTGATCATCTTCATGAGCGTCTTCGGCTACGGCGTCTACGTCATGCGCGGGGTGCTCGAGGAGAAGAGCTCGCACATCGTCGAGGTGGTGATCTCGACGGTGAGGCCCTTCGAGCTGATGCTCGGCAAGATCCTCGGCATCGGCGCGGTCGGCCTGACCCAGATGCTGCTCTGGTCGGGCCTCGCGCTGGCCGCGACCGCCCCCGGCGCAGCCCTCGCCGTCGGCCTCGGGGCCGTCGAGATGCCGACGATCCCGCTCGGCCTGATGGTCTACTTCGTCATCTACTTCGTCCTCGGCTTCCTGCTCTACGGCACCTTCTACGCCGGTGTCGGGGCGGCGTTCTCGACCGAGCAGGAGGCGCAGAACTTCCAGGGCGTCCTGATGCTCTTCTTCATGGCGCCGCTGCTGCTGATGATGCTGGTGCTCAACGACCCCGACGGCGTCGCCTCGGTGGTGCTGTCGCTGATCCCGATCTTCACCCCGACCCTGATGTTCCTGCGCATGACGCTGGTCAAGGTCCCTCTCGCCGAGGTGCTCGCCTCGATCGTGCTGCTGGTGCTGTCGATCGTCGCCAGCGCCTGGGTGGTGGGCAAGATCTACCGCGTCGGCATCCTGATGCACGGCTCCAAGCCCAAGCTCAGGGACCTCCTGCGCTGGGTCCGCGAGGCGTGATGTCGGCGGCTTGACGCTCCGGCCGCGGTTGCTATAATGACGCTCCCCGCGAGGGGCCTGCTGGGGTGTCGTCCAATGGCAGGACATACGGCTCTGGACCGTAGAATTGGGGTTCGAGTCCCTGCACCCCAGCCAACTCGATAATCCTGGGCCCGGCATCCGCCGGGCCGTTGTCGTCCCAGCCTCGGCGGCGTTCGTCCCCGGTGACGGCCGCCCCCGGTCAGCCCGGCGGCGCGAGCCAGCGCAGTGCGAGCACGGCGCCCCCCTGGCAGGAGATCTCGACGGCGTCGCCAGCGGCGAGGTTGGAGATCGAGGGACGCTCGGTCGGGCACAGTGTCGCAGCGTCGACCGGCCAGCGGACGCCGTCGAGGGTGACCCGGACCGCCGCCTCGAGGGTCCAGAAGGACCAGGTCTCGCCGGCGACCGCCGCCAGCCTGGCGTGGCCTGAAACGGCGACGAGACGGTGGTCGGCGGCGAGGTACTCGAGGTCGGCGCCGGCAGCACGACGGGCGAGCAGGCCGAGGTTGGAGAT
>CAZKKP010000182.1:5216-7744 GCA_964553295.1 uncultured Thermoanaerobaculia bacterium
ATCGCGTGGTCGAGGCGGCCGGCGACCGCGCCGAGCACCGTGAGGGTCGGCAGCCGACGCTCGTCGAGCAGGTGGGCGAGGGCCTTGTCGAGGTCGGTGCGGTCCTGGTCCTCGAGGCGCAGCATCCGCTCCTCCCCGAGCCAGGCGCGGACCTCGGGTCGGATCGAGTCGAGGTCGCCGATCACCACCTCCGGCCGGAGACCGATGCGGGCGAGGCGATTGGCGCCGCCGTCGGCGGCGGCGAGGGGCCGCGCGCAGGCGGCGCGGCGGGCGAGCTCGGGCGTCCACTGGAAGGGGGCGTTGGCGACCAGCACGGGGCGGCTCATGGCGGTGATCCTACCTGATGGGCGCATGTTCTTCACACGAACGTCAAACCCATGATGATACCATGATGACCGTGAAGCACGCCGCAGCCTCGCCGATCGGCGAGATCTACCGAGAACCGGCCGCCACGACCTGTCGCGCTGCGACCGAAGGGTCCGCTGCATCCATGTATCAGGAAGCCGAGCCGCTCTCCGGAACGGTCTACATTCCCGACACCTCTGCCCTCATCGAGAACCCCGACGCCCTCGACCGGCTGCTTTCGGGCGGCAACGTCGTCGTGCTGCTCCACCAGGTGGTCGAGGAGCTCGGTCGGCTGCAGGCCTCCAGGTCCAAGTCCGAGGGGGTGCGCCACGCCGCCCGCCTGGTCGCCCGCAAGCTCCTGGAGTACCGGCGCGAGGGTCTGATCCACCACGGCGTCGAGGGGCTGCTCGAGCACCGTGCCGACCCCGAGGTGTTCGGCCGGACGCCGACCGGGGGGGTGCTCGCCTGGGAGCCCGAGGGCGGGACCGCCCACCCCTACGCCGCCGACTCGGGGGACAACGTGATCCTCGCCGGCGCCCGCCGTATCGGCGAGCTGGCCCGGTCGAACGGCCACCCCGGCTTCGAGGTGGTGGTCATCTCCGAGGACTCCAACCTGCTGCTCAAGTGCGACGCGCTGTCGGTAGCAGCGGAGAACCTGCGCTACGGCAAGGTCACCCTCGAGAGCGTCGACCAGGTCTACCGGGGCGTGGTGGCGGGCACGATCGGCGACGACGACCTGGCGCGCTTCGTCGCCTCGGGTCCGCCCGGTGAGCGCTGGCTGCCCTTCGGGGCGGTGCGGACCGAACGGCCGGCTGAGCCACTGGCCAATCTCGGCGTGATCCTGAGCTGCGGCGAGCAGACCCTGGTGACCCGGGTCAACGCGGCCCTCGGCAGGGTCGAGGACCTGCGCTTCAGCCAGTACTGGGATCGCAAGCGCGAGGAGTACCGGCCGCGGCCGGTGCTCGGCTTCACCCCGCGCGACCCCGAGCAGACCCTGGCCATGGAGTTCCTGCTCGACCCGGAGGTTCAGCTGGTGGTGCTCGACGGCCCGGCCGGCTCGGGCAAGACCCGCATGATGATCGCCGCCGGCCTCTACATGCTGGTCGGCCAGCCGACCACCTGGCGGGTGTCCCCCCAGTCGCAGCCGCTGCAGCCCGACTACGGCTACGACCATGGGATGCTGCTGGTGCGACCCGAGCACGCCTCCAGCCAGTACGAGCTCGGTTACCTGCCGGGCGACTACGAGTCCAAGCTGAGCCCGTGGCTCGAGCCCCTCTTCCAGGCGATCCGCTCGCTGTCCCTGTCCAACGAGCACGACTTCCTCGAGGACCTGCGCTCGTCGGAGCGGCTCACCATGGTCTCCACGTCGATGCTCCGCGGCCTCGACATCGAGCGCTCGATCGTGCTCGTCGACGAGCTGCAGAACGGCGACCGCCATCTGGCCAAGACCCTGATGAGCCGATTCTGCGCCAGCTCCAAGGTGGCCCTCGCCGGCTCTCTCGACCCGGTGCAGATCGACAACCCCTACGTCGACTGGCGGTCCAACGCGCTGACCCGCATCAAGGAGACCTACAAGGGCTTCGGGCCCGAGGTCGCCCAGGTGCGTCTGGCGCGCAACTATCGCGGCCCGATCTCGACCCGCGCCGACGACCTCTGAGGGGGCCTCTTTTCAGCGGCGCTCCGGCAAGAAATCCGGGTCAGGTGCGGACCACGGTCTCGGTGGTGATCTCGGGCGGGTCGAGCAGGGTGCGTTTGACGGCGCAGATGTCCGCGGCGCGCACCAGCGCACTGTGGTACTTCACCGGGAACTCGGGCGGCACCTCGATCTGCAAGCTGATCCGGGAGATCCGCTTGCGCTCGTCACGCTGCCAGCTCTGGACGACCTTGAGGCCGTCCAGCGGCAGGCCGCGCTCGGAGCAGAAGCGCAGCACGTAGTAGCCGGCGCAGGTCGCCAGCGAGGCCAGGAAGAGGTCGTAGGGCTCCGGCGCCGTGCCGCCGCCGCCCGAGTCGGGGCCCTGGTCGGTCTCGATGGCGAAGCCGTCGTAGTGGGCGGTGACCCGTCGCCCGCCGGGAAACGCCACGGTCATCTGTTGGCTCATGCACCTGCCTCCCCCACCGTGAACACCGCCAACTCCTCGCGATTTCCCTTCTGGCCTTCGACCGGCGACGGCCAGAAGGGAAAT
>CAZKKP010000183.1:0-7733 GCA_964553295.1 uncultured Thermoanaerobaculia bacterium
AATCTGAGGAGAGGAGAAAGGAAGGAAGGTTGGCTGGGCCGAGCGAATTCCGGGAGAGGGGTATCCATCTCAGTGCGGTACCCACTACCGGTTGTGGAGGCTGCACGATCGACCCGGGGACACTGCTTCGGACGAGTGGGATACCGCCGCGTACGAAATAACTACCCTCGAGACGTTTACCTAGGCGGATCGCTCTGCCCCAGCCGATTTGCTGACTTTCGGTGCCTGCTCGGTCACAACCACATCTGGTATCTACCGCACTGAGATGGATACCCCGCTTCTGCAATTCGCCCGTGCTTGAGGCGGGTGTGTCGGTTCTCGTCGAGGAGTCGATATCCGGGTCGATTCACACCGCCCCGGAGAGTGTCGGGCTGCTGATCCTCGACCAGTCCTTCAACACCGTCATCCCCTTCCCAACCCCTCACGTTTCCCTGGTCGCCCCAGAGCCCCCGGCGGAGATCGGCGAGAATCTTGGCTCAATCACGATCACCGCCCGCCTGCGGGACCAGGAGCTGTCCCCCCTGCCGATCGTGGTCCACCTCGGGTTCGCCGGCAGCGCACAGGGACCCGGGAACGAGCCCGGAGACGACTTCCAGGTCGACGCCAATGCCATCACCATTCCCCCCTTCCAAGTCGAGGGCTCCATCGCCCTGACCGCCAACCCGGACCTCCTCTTTGAAGGCAACGAGACCGTCGTCATCAGCATCTCCGACGTCGAAAACGGCGTTCCCGACGACCAGGGCCCCCAGCAGATCCAGATCACCATCCTCGACGACGACGACCCGCCGGTGGTCTCGTTCGTGGCGACCCAGGTGAGCCAGACGGAAGGCGCCAGCGGCACGAGCACTCCGGTCGAGATCGCGGTGACCCTGACTGGGGCGCACGAGGTGAGCATCGCGGTTGTCGTCGAGGTCGACGAGGACAACACGACCGCGTCCGACTCGTCAGACTACACACTCACCGGCCCGGTTCAGCTCGAGTGGAGCCCGGGAGAGACTGGCGCCCCCACGAACGGGCCGGCGATCCTGACCGTACACGGCGACGACCTCGACGAGGACGACGAGCATGTCGTCCTGACCCTCCGCGACCCGT
The DNA here is from genome assembly GCA_964553295.1 of uncultured Thermoanaerobaculia bacterium. Classification (GTDB taxonomy): domain Bacteria; phylum Acidobacteriota; class Thermoanaerobaculia; order Thermoanaerobaculales; family Sulfomarinibacteraceae; genus CAZKKP01. The sequence goes on from CAZKKP010000183.1 coordinate 1,093, forward strand.
CCGGGACCGTCGTCATCAGCCCGCCCGGGACGATGACCGTCACCATCCTCGACGACGATCCCATGCCGGAGGTGTCCATCGCCGGGCCCGGACAGGTTGTGGAGCCAGACGAAGGCCACGTCGCGGTCGACTTCGAGGTCACGTTGTCGGCCGCGAGCGGCCGCGCCGTGACCGTCGCGTTTGCGGTCAGCGAGCAGTCGACGGCAACAGTCTGCCCGGAAGGGTGCGACGCAGCACAGCAGACCACGCCGCCCCTGGTGTTCGAAGCAGGAGATGTCTCGAGACAGATCAGCTTCCACGTCAACCACGACGGCGAGGAGGAGGGCGCGGAGACGCTCGTCGTCCAGCTCTCGAGCCCGGTCAACGCCGTCCTCGGCGCCAGCGCGTCCGCAACCTTGACGATCGTCGACGACGACCCCATCCCGGTTGTCAGCATGGCGGAGTCGGGGGTTGTCGTGTTGGAAGGGGAGGTCTCACCTCAGATCCGGGTGGATCTCTCCCCAGCGGCGTCCACTCCGGTCACGGTCGAGTGGCGTACCGTGGATGGCAGCGCGATGGCGGCCGACGGCGACTACGTACATGCCAGCGGTCAGCTCATGATCGACCCGCAGTCGCCGATCGGGTGGATCCCGGGGGTCGCGACCCTGCCGGATGCCACAGTCGAGTCGCTGGAGAGCTTTACCGTGATTCTCGAGAACCCGGACAACGCCACCCTCGGCGCGGCGTCGTTCACGATCACCATCCGAGATCCTGCTGCGACCCACGTTCTCGAGGGCGTGGCGCCGGGGGAGGTGGTGCCGGGCGTCGAGCTTCGCGCGTACTCCGAGTCTCTCGTCGCGGCGATGGCCTGCCAGGAGGTTGCACAGGTGAAGCTCCGGGCGGGGGCAGTCACGGTCACGCTGTCGGGCGATGACGTGGTCGACGGCGACGGTTTCGTGAGGTTCTTCGCTCGCGACGAGCTCGGGCTCGACCTGTCGCCGGGCGTCTATCAGGTCTCGGTTGGTGTCGAAGGCGAAGGGGACCTGTTCAGCGACCCTGTGCAGATCGAGGTCGTTCCAGCAGGGGACGACGTCCCCATCTCGGTGAACACGGTCGACACCGATGTCTGTACGGGGTGGGACGAGACGCGCCCGATCGTCCCTGGGCAGACGGTTCAGGGCACGTGGGAGGACGGCGCCGCCTGTGCGGAGCCGACCACGGACACCGACTACTTCACCTTCGTCGCGGGTCAGGGCTCGCGCGCCTCAATCTGGGTCGACCGGGACCCCGATCTCACGATCGGCCCCCTCCACCCCGACTCGACCGCTCCGGAGCTGCTTCTCGTCAGGCCTGACGGGGTCGTCTTCGCCGCGGCAACCCCCACCTCCCTCGATTCCGCCCGCGCCTCGGTCGACGTCGAGCTCCCCATGGACGGCCGGTACGTGATCGGCGCCAGAACCAGCCGGAGCAGTGGGGCATTCGTGCTTCACGTCGAGGTCGAGAGCGTCGCGGACGGTGTTGTGCCCAGGTTCGGCTATACCCGCGATCGGGCTCACCTGGTCGCGGGCGAAGGGCTTTCCGCCTGGCTCGGTCGGGCTGTCGTGGACCGCTTCGGGGCGCCGGTGAGCGGCATGGCGGTGATCTGGGAGCCCGGGACGCTTGCGAATGGCCAGTTCACGCCGGACGGTTTTGGCGAGGTGTCCGACACCACCGACGTCGACGGCTGGACGTTCCACCAGGCCGAGCCGCCGGTCGGTGGGGCTGTCCAGTCGTGGCGCGCGCGTCTTGACGGCGGCGCCGTGGCCAAGCGGTCGTGGATACCACCTGGGAGCACGCCGTTCCTCGGCTACGTGCAGCTCGGCGACAGCTTCGTCGAGGGCGCCACTCTGCCGAGCGCGGCGGAGGCCCTCGCTGCCGAGGCGACATGGCGAAGGAGCGCCACGCCCTCAGGAGGCGCCGCCAAGAGCCTGGATGCGTGTGACGTCGGCGCCGAGACCTGCTCCGAAGACGTCGTGTTCGCCGTCGCGGCGCTCGACCTTGGCGGCGGGCAGCTTCTTACCGCAAGGATATGGTGGGAGGATGGGGCGGCAATGCCGGTCAGCCATCTCGACGACCCCGGGTTGACGGTGCTCTCCACCGTGGACGGCCTCACCCTCAAGGGTGAGGTCCTGACGACGGAAGGCACGGTTTCGCTCACCGGCGCGGTGGCTGCGATCACCGCGGTCGGCGACCACGGCAACAGGGTGATGCCGAGCCAGGGCGAGGTCTGCTCCCGGGCGAATGTCCCCATTGGTGGGCCCCTCGGCTACCGGGTGGGGAGGTCCGCTGGGTTCTCGGATCCGTTGGCGCCAACGTGGCTTGAGCGGGAGGTGCTGGTCGGGCGGGTGGAGTTGACGTACAACATGGGTCGGGGTTACCTGGCCACCGACGTGAGGGTGACCCCTCGGCCTGGTGAGGCGTGTGAGGTGCGGTCGTTGCTCGGCGACCTGGCGCCGGGGGCCGACGGGGTGGTCGTGCCGGTGTTCCCGTGGAACATCGGGTACCTGAACTACAACGCAGGTCAGATGTACGCAGCTGACGTCTGCGGGAATATCCAGGTCGGTCTGGCGCCATCGAACTTCCTGAGCCAGGTTTCGTCGTCGATGAGCCCGCCGCCGACACTGCGGGTAGAGCCTTCTGGGGATGGGTTCAGCCATGGCCTCACGCTGATGTGCTCACAGACAGGTTTGCAGCAGGCCCCACACGCCACGACCTCAGTCGAGCTGACCCTCGCCCCGGGCGTTTCGACCTGCACCTCGCCTGGTACTCTCCAGCTCGACATCCACACGGAGTCGGGGGCGCCGTCTGTTGGCTTGTGGTGGGACACCCCGCGCCCCGTGCCTGGAGGCAACCCGGAGAACGGCCTGATCTCGCCGGAGGCGACGCTGCGGGATCTCGAGACGGGGGAGGCGGCCGTCTGGCGTTTGATCGCTGTGAACAACGACACGTCCCTGGACGTCGTTTTCGTGGCTGCAGGCCACGAGTGGATCCCAGGGGGAGGAGGAGATGGGGTGCCGGTGACTGCCTACGTGGCACGACGGGCGCTGCGCATCGAGCCGGACGGTACCGTCGGTCGAGGCTTCCTCGAGCCGGTTCCGGGAGTCGAGCTCTGCACCGGGCTCGTCGAGCGCAAGTCGACGGCGCAGGGGCATGTGAACTGGAACTCGGAGGTGCGCGTCAGCTGCGACACGATCCTCGCGACACCCACAGCTCCAGGTGAGCTTCATGCATTCGCGGATGTGGACTACTACGCCGCCTACGAGCCCGACAGCTGGGTCGACGTCGGTATCGGCATCGGCATCAGTCGAGGTCCATCCGAGCCAGGAGACTACTACCTGGTCGTGGAACCGCTCGAGTCAGAGTACCGCCGCGGCGAGTCCTGGCGTCTCCCGCTGCAGTGGGAGGCTGCGGATGAGTATGTGAGGTTTGCAGTGGGGGGTGGGGTGTTCTTGGATGAGGAGTATGGGCCGATTTCCGAGCCGGCCGAGATTCCAGGCCGGAGAACGGTGTTTCTCGAGGCGAGAATCAACTCCGCCGAACCCCAGGTTGCGACCGAGATGATCTACGAGAGCGATGGTCAAGTGCTCGGCAGCACAATGGCTGTCCTCGATCGAGTTGGCGGGTCTGGCCTATATGGTCAGGCTCTGTTTATTGGTCAGATCGACCTGGCACTCGACCTCGACATAGGCACGGACAATCGGCGTGGATCTGCGCGAGAATCAATCCACAAATCCGCGACTGCAATCGGGGTCGGGACTTCGGGCGTACTCATTTCTCGCCTTGGGATCTTCGAACTCGCCAGACTGCGACTTCATACGAATCTTGAGTTTCGGGTGTTTCTAGATGTCAATCGAGACAACTCATTTACGCCCTACCAGACTGCGCAATTGTCAACTCTGGATGACACGCCGCAGTACCTTCCTTGTTCAGATCCAGTCACGAGGATGGGCGTAGACCCATCGAACTTGCCCCAAAGGATGAACGTCGTTGCGGCTTTTGCCGTTGTGTCAGACGACCGAGCTACCATTGTGGCGCCACCCTCTGCTGCAGGTTGCGTTCAGTTCGAATTGAGAGATGTATCAGCGTTTGAAGGCGTAGCGTCCAACTGGGGTTCAGGGACAGAACCTGATTTCGCTCTTTGGAGTGGTTCGTCAGCCACGGCCTCGATTTCGGTGCCATTCGATGACCAAAGTCACGTTGCAGTGACAGAACTCCAATGTGGTGACTATGGCGGATTCGGAGAGCTCCGGGCTTCTGTCGGGGGCTCTTCATTCGCAATCAAGCTCCCAGAGAGAAGCGACGGTTCTGTCCTGCCGGAGAGTGGTTGGGTAACATCAACGGGGACCGTGGTTACCAACTTCGGACTCTCGTCAGACGAGGATGAAGATAACGCTCCTGCAGTAGCGGGGCCCCCGTCGGATGGTCTCGTTGGAGATGGCCTAAGCAACTACGAGGAGTATCGAGGATTCATCGTCAGGGGTGAACACAGGCGCACCAATCCATTCAAGAGGGACCTTTTCGTTTCGAGTAACGCTTACACGAACATCGCATTTCTTTCGAATATCCCCCTGACCGTCCACAGAATCTGGGGGGAGGACAACGAGCCCGCCCATGTGCGGGAGTACGGGCCGGACCGCCAGATCAACTTCAACTACTTCAACCACGGTTTCGGTGGCTCGATCCCCGGTTGGTCCCTGCAGCGAGCAATCCGAGGTATGGAGGTGGCCACATCGCCAACCACGCCGCCGTGTTCAGGTGGGTGCTACGGGTATTCACATTTCATCAGTGGTGGTCCCGCGAACCCCAATGACTCGGATCGGTTCGAAGTCTACCGAAACACGCACCAGTTTCTGCTCACCCTTACTCCACCGTACACGCAAGAGCAGGTGGACAATGAATTTCGCAGGACGTTTGGGCACGAAGCCGGGCACCTGGTGCACATCTGTCACAGGATTGTTGGTGCACCTAGCGCGTGCCCTGATGGGGCTCCGGTTGGTACCGAAGACAGCATCATGACGACTGATCTCTTCAATGGGCCAGACGCAAGCGATCCAGCATCACAGTACAACGCTGCCGATATCGATCAGATTCGGCTTCATGGCAATCCCTAGATTGGAGCATGAGATGGGAAGGCAATCCGCTGTGTTTTCTCTTCTGATGGCAGCGTTCATCGCAGCCGCATATGGTTCTGAATCGAGACCATTTCTGGGTGTGTATTGTCTGCTCTTGGATTCGACGTCGTTGGATGGAAACATCGTTACCTATGATGATATACCGTCCTTAGAATTCGAGGTAACTATTGTGAATGAAAGTGACAATCAGGGAATCGAATTGGATAAATGCGTTTCTCTGCTCTTGGACGTCGAGTTTCAGCTCGCGGGCGTATCGGTGCCTGCAAACAGCCTCACCACCTCGTGGTCGCCTGCGGGTTGCACCCAGACTGGGGCGGCAGATGCGGAAGAGAATGATCTGGACTTTCCACTCGTTTTGGCACCTGGAGCCACTTTGCGAGCTACACTCAGATTGGGTCGGATCGACGGGCCCGGATTCTCGGCTGGGGACTATTCGGTCATTCTCAGAGCAAAACCAGGACTAGTTCGGGCGAGTCGTGGGGCGGATACGATTCGGGGGGGCATCGGTTCCTCCCGATTCGTTGTTCGAGTCAGCGTGCCCGATGCCGATAGGCTTGCCGCTCTCAACATCCTTGGGAGTCGCGCGGCCCGGCACGGGGCACTTGATGAGGCTCTCGACTACTTCTTCGAAATGGACCGACTGCGACCAGACAATGCCGCCGCAGCGGTGGGCATCGGCACAACTCTCGCCGCGCTGAACGAACACGAGCGGGCGATTCCATACCTTGAGCGGGCGTATGCGGATTCACCGAGTTCCGGTGTTCGCTCGGTCATTCCTCTTCTTTTAGCTCAGAGCCTCATCAATGTGGGCGACGACGGGCGGGCGTTTGAAGTGCTGTCGGAGTCATTGTCGCCAGCGAATGCCGTGAGGACATTCGGCGAGATGAGGGCAGCTATCGGCGGCACCGGCACTGGAGCCGCGTCTACGCGTCGGTCCCCGCAATGAACCTGTTGTGAGAACGGTGCCTGGCCCAACGACTTTTGCATCCCTTGAAAACTGCGTGCTCTCAGTCCTTCGAAACTAAGAAGAACGGCGCCAGGCCCACCAACTCTTGCAGAAACTGGTGTAGAGCTGACCCGCAGCAGGGGGTGAGGATGCCGAGCTGGCGGACAACTCCTGGCAGTGGTGGTTGCGCTTGAACAGCGACCACCACGAGGGCTCGGGGAGCTCTGCGCTCTACTCGATCCCCGTGCCCGAGCAGCCCCGCACGGTGCACGGCTATGACAGCCTCGGCCGGGTGCTCACCACCAGCCGGGGAGACGGGAGCACGCTGTATGAGCGCTCCGAGTCGGTGTACCACCCGGACACCGGCCTGCGCACCCGCCAGAGCCTGTGGGGCTCGGCGGACGGGATCGCCTGGGCCGAGCACTCCCGGACCGAGTACGGCTACCTCCCCAGCGGCCAGCTCCAGCCGACCACCCGGCCGCGATTCGACCATCGGTGCCAGGAGAAGCAAAGTAAACAACATCGGTGCCACCCATTAGAAGGCC
>CAZKKP010000184.1:0-2737 GCA_964553295.1 uncultured Thermoanaerobaculia bacterium
GAAGAAGCCGCGGCGGTTCATCAGTCCGGTGAGCGGGTCGAGGGCCGCCAGCCGAGCCGCGGTCGCCCGGCCCACCGCCAGCAGCCGGTCGGGCAGCGCCCGGTCCACCGGGAACGGCTGGTAGCCGTAGGCCGCACCGTGGTGGGTGAAGTCCGACGACACCACGACCACCGTCGCCGCGTCGAGCAGCGCCGCCAAGGCCCGCGCGATCGCCGTCGCCTGCCGGCGGTCGGTGTCGCTGCCGATCAGGATCGGCACGATCGCGGCCTGCGGGACGCGGGCCCTGAGAAGCGGCAGCTGGACCTCGAGGCAGTGCTCGTGGTCATGGGCCGACGGCGGGCCGTCGAACCCACGCTGGGCACGCAGCGTCCGCACCGCTTCGCGGTCGACCGCCATCGGTCCGAGGGGCGTGTCGAAGCCGGCGTGCTCCGCCCGAGGCAGGGCGGCGCCGGCGAAACGCTGGCGGTGGGACGGTCCCAACAGGATCACCCGCCGGGCGCCGGTCGGCAGTGCCGCGATCGAGCGCGCCGCGGTCGCTCCCGAGTACACCCATCCGGCGTGGGGCACCACCACGGCGACTGCGGCCGGCGCCGCCGGCGCGGCCTCGAGCATCCTCTCCACGTCGCGGCGTACCTGCTCGGGTGCGGCGGGGTAGAAGGCGCCGGCGACCGCGGTCGGCCGTACGGCGGCGCGGCCGAGGCCGGCGACGGCGCAGATCATGGACAGCAGGACGAGCATTCGAAGGTCCATGAGAATGAGATAGCGCGCCGCGCCCGCGAAATCAAGGGTCGCCTCGGGCCGTCGGCGCTCAGTTCACGCTCACCGGCGCCGACACGGCCAGTCGACGACGGAGCTTGGTCGCCCGGTCGGCGAAGCGGGTGGCGCGGCCCTCCTCGCCCTGCCGTCGGGCGAGCCGAGCCATGGCGTCGTAGACATCCGGCAGCTCGGGGTAGCTCCAGCGGGCCCTGCGCAGGTGCCGCTCCGCCTCGTCGTAGCGGCCGTGGGACATCTCGATGTCGGCCGCGGCGATCAGGGTGAAGGGGTTGGTCGGGCCGGCGCTCGCCGCGAGCAGCGCCGCGCGAGCCTCGTCCTTCAGGCCGAGCGCCCGGTAGGCCACCGCCATGTTGGTCAGGGCGGACGAGTCGGCCGGCTCGACGGCGAGGGCCGCCTCGTACGCCGCCATCGCGGCCTCTACCTCACCGCTGCGGAAGCGGGCCACACCGAGGTTCACCCAGCCCGGCGTCCACGTCGGGTCGAGGACCGTGGCGACCTCGAGGTGTTGGATCGCCGCTCTGAGGTCGTCCGCCCGGATCGCTGCGCCGCCGCGGTTGGTGTGGTACATGGCGCTCGCCTGGATGTCGTCGATGATCCAGTGGCGGACGTAGGGGCTCTCCGAGGTGACGTAGAAGTCGTACAGGTGCAGCTTGTCCGGAGCCCGATAGCCGGCGACAACGTGCCGGTTCACGATCACCAGGTTGTTCTCCTTCTCGACCGTCGGCGCCCGCCGCACCGACACCAGGAAGGTCGAGACCCCGAGACCCCGGGACAGGGCCACGAAGAGAGCCGTGAAGGCCATGCAGTTGCCGCGTTGCTGGTCGAAGGCCTCGACTGCGGTGAGAGTGAGATCGTCCTCGTAGCTGAAGTCGAACTGCTCACGCTGAAACAGCTCCTGCTGGAGCATTTCGAGCATCCTCGGGACCCCGAGGCCGCGGTAGATGGCGACCCGCTGCTCGGCCCAGGCGACCATCTCCGGCGTCGCCGCGAAGGGATAGACGACCGCGGCGGGATCGAGGCCTCGCCGCTGGACCTCGCGCAGCCACTCCTGGTGGCCGAAGGCGGTCGCGGTCTCGGCCGCAGACACACCGAGGCCGAACGCCACCAGCAGGGTGGTCAACACCACGAGTCGGGCTCGGACCTGCCGTTCCACCTCGAAGCTCACCTTTCGGACCCTGAGGTAGATACGCTCCGCCAGCCGAAAGGTTACCGCGTCACGTGGACCGTGCCACAATGACCCATGCTCACACCTCATCGTGGCGCCTCTGGCGTTCTCATCCTGACCGCGTTCACCCTGACCGCCACCATGGCCGCCGCCGGTGCGCCGAGCTTCGACCATGCCTTCGAGGCGGCCACCCTGCGGCTGGACGTCCACCACGGCGGGGACGCCGCAAACGACATGATCATCCTCGACCGCGCGATCCGGCAGGAGGGCTGGGCGGGCTCGACGACGGCCCTCGTCGACACCTTCCCCCAGGGCACGTACCGCGTCGTGGTGCGCGAGGCGGAAAACGGTCAGGTGCTGTTCACCCGGGGATTCGACAGCGTGTTCGGCGAGTACCGCACGACCGCACCCGCCCGGCAGGGCGAGCAGCGGATGTTCCACGAGTCGGTGCTGGTTCCCTTTCCTCGGCGAACGGTCCGGATCGCCTTCGAGCGGCGACAGCCCGACCAGCCCGCGGTGCTGCTCGCCACCTTCGTGGTCGACCCGGACTCGTTCGACGTCTCCCTCCAGCCGCCGCCGGACGACGTCGTGGTCCTGGTCGTGCACGACCCCGGACGGCCGGCCTCGGAGGTGGTCGACCTGACCTTCGTCGGTGAGGGCTACACCGCCGCGGAGGCCGCCAAGTTCGCGACGGACCTCGAGCGCTTCGGGAACCTGCTGCTCGAGCACGAGCCCTTCGCCTCGCAGCGGGACCGGATCGCCATCCGCGGCGTGCTCAGGGCGGCGGCCGACAGCGGC
>CAZKKP010000184.1:2747-7713 GCA_964553295.1 uncultured Thermoanaerobaculia bacterium
GAGCCACGCCGGCGGCGCTACCGCTCCACCCCAGTCGAGGCGAGCTTCAACGCCCTCGGCTCGGAGCGCTACCTGCTGGTCGGCGACAACCGGGCGCTGCGCGATCTCGCCGGTCGGGCGCCAACCGACGCGATCGTCGTCATGGTCAACCACCACCGTTACGGCGGCGGCGGGATCTACAACCAGTACTGCACCTTCACCACCGACAACGAGTGGAGCGGGTACCTGCTGCTGCACGAACTCGGGCACTCCTTCGCCGGCCTCGGCGACGAGTACTACACCTCGAGCGTCGCCTACGAGGACCTGCTGCCCCCGGGCATCGAGCCGGACGCCCCGAACGTCACCGCACTCGGCGACCCGACCCTCCTGAAGTGGCGCGACCTCGTCAGCCCGGACACTCCGCTGCCGACGCCGTGGCGGAAGCAGATCTACGACGAGCTCGACGTCGCCGCCCAGGAGCGACGTCGCGAACTCGAGGACCGGGTCGCCGCGGCGGTCAGGCGAGGCGCTCCGGCAGCCGAGATCGCCGCCCTCGAGGAGCAGGCCGCCCGATACGCCCGTGCGCACGCACGCCACACCGGAGAGCTGCTCGCCGCCGACCCTGCCCACGGCGTCGTCGGCGCTTTCGAGGGCGCCGGCTACCAGACGACCGGCCTGTATCGACCGACGCTGGACTGCATCATGTTCAGCCGCGGCGTCAAACCCTACTGCCCGGTGTGCCAGCGTGCGGTCACCCAGATGGTCGACTTCGTCACGGCAACGGCCGAGTCCGCCCAGGGAACGCCACAACGACAGCCGAGGTTCTGAGAGCCAGGAGACGTGCTAGAGTCTGCGCCGAGGACGGCGGCACGTCGTCCACGATCCACACGGAGAAACCGCATGGCGGCTCGACCGGTCGAAATCGAGCTTCGGCTCTGCCCGGCCTCGCGCTTCGACGTCATCGACGTCAACCGCGTGCTCGCCGACCGCTGCGGCGACGCGCTGCGCGACTACCGCCGGGTGCTGTACTGCTCCCACCACACCACGGCCGGCTACCTCGAGGAGGGAGTCTGCCGACGCCTCGAGCACCGACTCGAGCGGGTCGACCCGTTCATCCGGTCGTACCAGCAGCTCTTCCCGGAGGGAGCGGGTTATCGGCACGACGAGCTCGAGATGCGCAGCGAGCTGACCGACGAGCAGCGCCGGCTCGAGCCGCCCAACGCCGACGCCCATCTGACCTTCATCGGCTCGGGGCTGTCGAGCTGCGTCACTTATCCCAACCAGCCACAGCTGCCGGTCTTCTTCATGGACCTCGACGGTGTCTACCGCGGCGCCGCACGGACCCGGACCACCTCGATCACCGCCTACACCCGCGAGGAGTGCCTCGACGAGCTCCTCCTCGAGATCCCGGTGTCCAGGCACGCCATCGACTCGGTCAACCTGGGCGATCGCGAGCTCGGCCTCCACCGGGCGGTTGAGACGCTCGTCGCCCGCAACCCGGTCGAGCACGGCCGGGTCGACATCTCGCTCGACCCGATGGAGCGCGACGCGTCGGTGACGGTCAACGAGTACGAGACCCTGCTGATGCGCCACGACCTCGCCGAGGTGCTGCGCGACCCGCTGCTGTTCATGGCCCGCCAGGGCCGCCGCATGCTGCAGGACCCGCGGGCCGTTCCCGCCAAGAGCCTCGGCTACGCCCGCTACGACATCGTCCGGGTGCTCAACCGGTTGCTCGACGCCCTCAACCTCACCGACTCGACCTTCGAACGGCTGCTGCACCGCCTGATGGCCGCACCGGCGGCCCGCCGACTGCGCTTCAAACGGCGCGTGAGCTTCCCAGTGAGCGCCGCCGGCGACGGGCGGCCTCGGCTGGTCCACGGCCGCTACCAGAGCCCGATCCTCATCCAGTGGTCGTCGACGCCGCGGCAGACACGCCGTCTCCGCGTGACCCTGCACCGCTTCGAGTGAGGAGGGTTGCGGTGCACGGGCTCGAGCGAGCATTCGTCGTCGGCATGGGCGAGGTGGGACGGCGGATCGCGGCAGCGATCGGGGCTGCCGGCGTCGAAGTGGTGCCGGTCACTCGCACCTCCGGCTGGCCGCGCGCCCTCTCCGATGAGCCCGGTGCGCGGCTGCTCTGCGTCCGCGAGGAGGTGCTGCCGGAGGTGCTCGAGCGTCTCGAGCCGGTCCCGGCGCGCGACCTGGTGAGCATCCAGAACGGCTGGATCCGGCCGCTGCTGCCGTCGCCGGAGATCGGTCGCGGGCTGATCTGGTTCACCGCCAAGGGCGACTTCTTCCGCTGCCTCCGGCCCAGCCCGTTTGTCGGCCTCTGGGCCGGACACCTGGCCGCGGCCCTCGACGCCGGCGGCATCCCGGCTCTGGCCGTCTCGATCTCCGAGTTCGACGCGCTGGAGGCGGACAAGATGGGCTTCAACTGCGTCGTCGGTCTGCCGCTGGCGGTGCACGGCGTCGCCCTCGGCGAGTACCTCGAGGGGCACACCGACGAGGCCCGCGCCCTCTTCGAGGAGAGCGTCGCCGTCTGCGCCGCGGCCCTCGGCTGTGCCGCGGCCGCGGACGGCTGGGACCGCTTTCTCGAGTCGGCGGCGCCCCTGGGCTGGGTCCGGGTACCTCGCGCCAAGGCCCTCGAGCTGCGCAACGGCGCCGTCGCCCGGCTCGCCCGCGAACTCGGGCGCCAGTCGCCGGTGACCGACGCGCTCCTCGCCGCCCACGAACGACTCTGACCGGGTTGACGGTCGCGGCCCGCGTGTACAATCGACTCAGGGTTCCCCTGAATCGCGCCTGGCTCAACGAAGCCCACCGCCTCCCCGAGGGGGCGTCGATCGGCGAGGAGATGTCGTGACCGACCCCGAGAACCAGACCGGCTCCCCCTTGGATCCGAGCTGGTTCCGCGACCTCGAGCTCGCCCTCCGGGCCGGTCGCGGGGTCGCCTGGACCTGGGACCTCACAACGGATCGGATGCAGTTCTCCGAGTCCGCCCCCGCGGTCCTCGGCCTGCCCGCGGTCACGATTCCGACGACCGGCGGGGAGCTGCTGCGGATGATCCCCCCCGAGGACCGCGAGCTGATCGCCGCCACCTTCCGGCGGATCTTCCGGACCGACGAGCCCTACGACGTGGAGCATCGGCTGCTCCACCCTGACGGTCAGGTTCGCTGGCTGTCGGTGCGTGGCCGGGTCGAGCGGGCCTCGCCGGAAGGCCCGGTGGTCCGGGTCGCCGGCGTGTCCGCCGATGTCACCGCCCGCAAGGCCGCGGAGGCGGCCCTCGTCGCCGAGAAGGAGCGCGCCCAGGTGACCCTGGCGTCGATTGCCGACGGCGTGATCCGAGTCGACCGTCACGGTCTGGTCGACTTCCTCAACCCGGCGGCCGAGCGCCTCACCGGATGCAGCACAGCCGAGGCCCTCGGCAGGCCCCTCGACGAGGTCTACCGCGTAATCGACGAGGCCACCGGCCGGCCGCTGCCGAGCCCCCTCGAACGCTGCCTGCGCGCCGGCCGCGCGACCGACACCCGACAGCCGGCACTGCTCCTCCACCGGGAGGGTGGCGCCTCCTCGGTGCGCGACTCGGCGGCGCCGATTCCTGGCGCGAACGACCGCCCGCGCGGCGTCGTCCTGGTGTTCCAGGACATCACCGACGTCCGACGCCTCGAGCGCGAGATGGAGTACCTCGCGATCCACGACCCTCTGACCGGCCTCTTGAACCGGCGGGAGTTCGAGACGCGCCTACAGGCGGCGATCGACGAGGCGGCCAGGAGTGAACGTCGGTTCGCCCTCGGCTACCTCGACCTTGACGACTTCAAGCTGGTCAACGACACCTGCGGCCACTCGGCGGGCGACGAGCTCCTCCGCCAGCTGACCTCGGTGCTCGCCACCGCTCTGCCCACCAGCGACACCCTGGCCCGTCTCGGCGGCGACGAGTTCGGGCTGCTCCTCGCCGACCCTGACGTGGTGACTGCGGTGGCGCGCTGCGAGCGTGTGCTCGACGCGATCCGCGGCTACCGCTTCCTCTGGGAGGACCGGGTGTTCGAGGTCAGGGCGAGCATCGGGATCGTCACCATCTCCGGCCACACCGGCGGCCTCGGCGAGCTGCTCGGCGCAGCCGACGCCGCGTGCTACGTCGCCAAGGACCGCGGCCGCAACCAGATCCACCTGTCCGAGCCGGACGACGCCGAGGTCGCCACGCGAACCACCGAGATGCGGTGGGTGCAGCGGATCCGCAACTCCCTCGAGCAGGGTCGATTCCTGCTCTACGTCCAGCGCATCGAACCCCTCGGGCCGGACGCCGGACCGCCCCTGCTCGAGGTCCTGCTCCGGCTGCTCGACACCACCGGACAGGTGGTCGGCCCGAGCCAGTTTCTCGCCGCCGCGGAACGGTACCGGCTGATGCCCGCGATCGACCGCTGGGTGGTCTCCGAGTCCCTCGGCCGAATCTCCCGGCTCGCCGGCGTCATGCCCGAGTGCGGCCTCTCGATCAACCTGTCGGGACAGTCGATGGCCGACCTCGAGCTCCGCGACCTCATCCTCGAGAACCTCGACCGGCTGGCCCTCGACGGCGGCCGGTTGCTCTTCGAGGTCACCGAGACCGCCGCCATCTCCAGCTTCCAGGCCGCGACGGTGTTCATCGACTCGCTTGCTTCGGTGGGGTGCCGCTTCGCCCTCGACGACTTCGGCAGCGGGCTGTCGTCCTTCCGCTACCTGCGCAACCTGAACGTCAGCTACCTCAAGATCGACGGCGAGCTGGTGCGCGGTATCGCCACCGACCCGACCCGGCGTGAGATGGTTGCCGCGATCCAGCGCATCGGCGAGAGCATGGGCATCGGCACCATCGGCGAGTGGGTCGAGAGCGCCGAGGTGGCCTCGACCCTGGCCGAGCTCGGGGTCGACTACGGGCAGGGCTTCTGGCTGCACCGTCCGGTGCTCTTCGACCCGGAGTCTGCTGAATGCCGCGATGCGGCATCTCAACCTTCGGTCTTCT
>CAZKKP010000185.1:0-2832 GCA_964553295.1 uncultured Thermoanaerobaculia bacterium
TGTCGCCGTGTCAAGCCCCTCGTCCTGCCGGAATCGTGAACCGTTGTTCTCGAGTTCGAGCACGGATCAGGGCACAGGGCTGAGGGCTGCGGCGGCGCCAGGTGAGCGGCGCCTCTGGTCGTTCGCCCTGGACGGCGCCCGACAGAGCCTCACAGGTGGGCGCCTGACACCGCCTGCACACAACCCAACGGAGACGGCGCAAGGGACTACTCGCGCGGCCGCCGGTGTTGCTCGCCGCATGAGCAGGCGACCTGCCCTCGGCGTTCTCACGCTCGGTCTGGCGCTCCTCGGACCGGAAGGTGTGGCCGGGTCCGAACGGACCGCAGTCAAGACGCTCACGGCGGTCGCCGAGGTCCGCGCGCTGGTCGTGCTGCGCGACGGCACCACCGCGCTGGAGTGGTACCGCGCGCCCGCCGACGCCGGCCCCAGCAACATCAAGTCGGCGAGCAAGAGCGTGCTCTCGGCCCTGGTGGGCCTTGCCCTGGAGCGCGGCAGGATCCCCTCCCTCGACGTGGCGGTGGCCAAGCTCCTCCCCGAGCACGCGGACCTCCTCGTGGCGCCGCCGCGGGGCGAGATCACCCTGCGCCATCTGCTGTCCATGACCTCCGGCCTCGCGTCCACGAGCCGCGACGCCTACGGCGCCTGGGTCTCCAGTGACCACTGGCTGCGCGGCGCCCTGTCGCAGCCCATGGCCGGGGCGCCCGGTCGGGACTTCGTCTACAGCACCGGCTCGAGCCACGCGGTGGCGGCGATCCTCGATCGGGCGAGCCCGCCCCAGGGGCTCGTCGAATGGGCGCGGGAGGTGCTCTTCGATCCGGCCGGCATCGGCCGGGTGACCTGGCAGCGTTCCCCCGAGGGGGTGCCCTTCGGCGGCAACAACATGACCATGACGCCGCACGACCTCGCCCGGTTCGGCCGGCTGTGGCTGGTCGGCGGCGATGCCGGACGAGACCGCATCGTGCCCGAGGCCTGGGTCACGGCCGCGACCCGACCCGTCGCCGAGGGCTGGCCCGACCGCTACGGCGCCTACGGCCTCGGCTGGTGGTTGCCGGATGGCGGCCCCTTCCTCGCGGTGGGGTACGGCGGACAGTTCCTGTGGGTCGACCCCGAGCATAGGAGCGTGGTGGTCGTCACCGCCACGCCGCCGGGGAAGGACACGGCCTGGGATCGCCGCGTTCTCGAGCTCGTGCGCCAAATCGCAGCCGAGGGCCCCTGAGAGCTTGTGAAAGAACCGGCTCCAAGAAGACAGGTCCACTCACAAACCATTGAACCCTTATTGCTTATTGATGTTGAAAGCACCGCGGAAAGCCAATCTCTCACAGGCTCTGAGCTCTCCGCCGCACAATCCCGGCCGCTCCTCGTCGAGCTTGCCGTGGCAGGTCGCGTGCCCTGCGAGCACGAGGTCGGCAATGCCGGAGGCGGGGATCACGGCTCGAGCTCGGCTTCAGCCTCGATCTCCACCCGCCACCGGGGATCGAGCAGCTCCTTGACCACCACCATGGTGGCGGCCGGTCGCACCGTAGCGAAGACCTCGCCGTGGGCCCGGCCGACGAGCTCCTGGTCGGCGGCGTCCACCAGGTACATGCGGGTGCGCACCACATGCTCGCGACGGCCGCCGAGGGACGCGACGGCGGTGAGGATGATCTCCAGGCAGCGGCGTGCCTGGACCAGAGCATCTCCCTCGACGGTGCGTCCGTCCGGCCCGATCGGAGCGGTGCCGGCGACCACGATGCGCCGGCCGACCCGGACCGCCCGGGAAAAGCCGACGGTCGTCTCATACGGGGAAGCGCTGGAGTGCCGTTCCACCATCAGCTCACCGCCAGTCCGGCCTCGCCGGTTTGTTGAGCCGACGAGTCGTCAGCTCGGCGCCGCGAAACCACGCACCGAGGTCGACGTCAGGCGCCGGTGCGGCGGCTCTCCGCGTCTCTGCCCCGTCCGACTCCGACGTCATCGGCACGATGGTACCTGATCACTCCGGTTCACCGGCGTTCCGCAGACGGGAGGGTCGACGGCGCCCGGGTCCCGCCGTCAGCGGACAGGTTCTCAGACGGCGGGCGGCTGGACTCTCCCGCTTGCTCACCCCGCCAGCACGGGCGGCTGGCAGCATCACCGGCCGGTCGACACGATCCACCGGGCCTTGAGCGAGGTCCGAGACACCGTGCTGGGCTCGAAAGCTGGAGCGGACTCTCTTCAATAAATCTAAGATTTTTCTCTTGAAGCCGGAAATAATCTAGAGAAATGCCGAGTTGCGCTCCTCGGTGGGAGCAATCCAACCGACAACCAAGGAGGAACGAGAGATGTTGAAGAGACTCGGAATGCTGTTCGCCGGCGCGCTGCTGTTGGCCCTTGCCGCACCCGCTTATGCCGCCACTCCCCTCAATGCGATCGTCAGCGTCGACAGCCCGGAGGGCAACATGGGGGGCGCGCGGGTGCGGGTGGTGCATGCCTCGCCCGACGCCCCTGCGGTGGATGTCTGGGTCGCAGGAAGCATCGTGTTCGAGAACGTGGCGTTTGAAGAGGTCACGAGCTTCGTCGAGGTTCCGGCCGGCACCTACAACGTGCAGGTCGTACCTTCCGGCGCCACCGAGCCCGTCGTCATCGAGGCCGACCTCGACCTGTCGGCGGCGACCGACTACACGGTGATCGCGACCGACTTCCTCGCGCAGATCACTCCGGCCATCCTCACCGCCACCGGTGGAGGCCCTGCTGCCGGCAGCGCATGGGCGCGCTTCTTCCACGGCTCGCCGGATGCGTTGTAGGTCGGTCAGTAGGACTACACGCTGGGCGCGCTCGCCGAGTTCATGGGCAAGCGAGCCGAGGGGCGCATCCTGT
>CAZKKP010000185.1:2842-7700 GCA_964553295.1 uncultured Thermoanaerobaculia bacterium
GCACGCCTCGCCCAACGCGCCGGCGGTGGACATCGCCGTGACCGACGGTCCGATCCTGTTCAGCAACGTCGGCTTCCAGACCGGCACGGAGTACCTCCCGGTGCCTGCCGGGACCTATGACCTGGAGGCGCGAATCGCCGGCACCTCCGACGTCGCCCTGGCACTGCCCGGCGTCACCCTCGAGGACGGCGCGGTCTACACGGTCTACGCCACCGGGCTCGTCGCCGACATCGGCGCTCTGAGCAAGTTCTACTTCATCCCGGCAGCGGCGCGCGCGAGCGGCGCACAGGGATCGTTCTTCCTGACCGACGTCGACGTGCAAAACGGGGACGACAACGTCGCGTCCTACCAGTTCCTCTGGCTGCCGCGCGCCGCCGACAACTCGTCGCCGATCGCCTCGGCGGTCTACACCCTCGACGCCGGCAGGGCCATGCGGTACGAGGACGTTCTCGGCCAGGTGTTCGGCGTCGGTGACGGCGCCAACGCCCTCGGTGCGCTGGCCATCCTGTCCGACTCCAACGACCTGAAGCTGTTCTCGCGGACCTACAACCTGACCGACGCCGGCACGTTCGGCCAGGCCATCCCCGGCTTTCCGGCCGCCGACCTGATCAAGACAGGCGAGCGGCGGAGGATCCTGTTCTTCACCGAGAACAGCGACTACCGCTCCAACATCGGCATCCTCAACGGGACCGGCGCGGCGATGACCATCTCCTGGGCGCGCTACCTCGCCGACGGCACCCTGGTCGAAGACGCCTCGGCCGACCTGCCTCCGTGGGGCAACGTCCAGCTCAACCGCGTCTTCTCCGGTGAGGCGCCGGCCGTGGCGGCATTCATCGACGTCTGGACCGAGACCCCGGGCGCCGCATTCATGGCGTACGGTTCCGTGCTCGACAACGAGACGTCCGACCCGACGACGGTGCTGCCGCAGTAGCTCGACGCACCTTGACGACAGATGGCGGGGGCTTCGGCCCCCGCCTTTACTGTTGGTCCCCAAGCTCAGACAGAAGCCGGCATCGAAGTGCGTGCCACCGCTTCCGGGAAGGGAAGTCGTCATCGGCAGGGGCAGGGGTTAGGGCTCGGGCTCGGGAGGGGGATCGGGCTCTGGATCGGCGACTCGGGGCGCGGCCTGTGCCAAGATGCGGCCGTGCCGGGCAAGTACGACGTCGTCATCGTGGTCTGGAACCACGCGGGGGTGCTGCCCGCCTGCCTCGCGGCTGTGGACCGCCTGGAGCCGGCGCCGGCGCGAGTGGTGGTCGTCGACAACGCCTCCTCGGACGGCTCCGCCGAGATGGCCGCCGGGGCTGGGGTCAGTGGCCTCGAGGTGCGGCGCCTGCCCGAGAACCTCGGCTTCGCCGCCGCTTTGAACCGCGGCCTGGCCGCCTCAATGGCCCCCTGGGTGCTTTCGCTCAACCCCGACTGTGCACCCCGCCCCGATTTCGTCGCCCGACTGCTGGCGGCGGCCGAGGGGGCGCCTGGCTGCGGCAGCGCCACCGGCAAGCTGCTGCGGGCGGCCTCCGACGAGCTGTCGGCGACGTCGGTGGTGGACGCGGCCGGCATGGTGGTGACCCCGTCCGGTCGTCACCTCGACCGCGGCGCCGGCGCCGACGACGACGGACGCTTCGACCTTCCGGTCGCGGTCTTCGGCGGTACCGGCGCTGCCACCCTGTACCGACGGTCGGCCCTCGCGGACGTCGCCTACCCCGGCGGCGAGGTCCTCGCCGAGAGCTTCTTCGCCTACCGCGAGGACGCCGAGCTCGCCTGGCGGCTGCGGTGGCGGGGCTGGAGCTGCCGCTACGTGCCCGGAGCGGTCGCGGTCCACCGCCGGGGATTCCGCCCCGAGGCCGGCCGCGCCGGCCACGATGAGGTGAACCGCCACTCGGTGCGCAACCGCTTCCTGCTGCGCGTCCACTGCGCCGACCTCGGCTGGCACATGGGCTGCTTCCCGTGGTGGCTGCTGCGCGACCTCCTGGTGGTGGCCGCCTGCCTGACCGTCGAGCGCGGCTCGCGACCGGCGCTGACCGAGGCCTGGCGGCTGCGCGCCGACGCCCTCGCACGACGACGCTGGGTGCTCGGCCGGCGGACCGAGCCGCCGCGACGAGTGCGCCGCTGGTTCCGTACTGGAGGGTGGGTGGAGGAGTCGAGCACACCGTGAAGCTGGCGATCCTGGGCACGCGCGGCGTCCCCGCCGCCTACGGCGGCTTCGAGACCCTGGCCGAGGAGCTCGGCCGGCGGCTCGCCGAGCGCGGCCACGAGGTCACCGTCTACGGCCGGACCGGCTTCGTCGACCGGTCGCTCGGGTGCTTCCGCGGCATGCGCCTGGTGGTCCTGCCCGCGATCCGCTCCAAGCACCTGGAGACCGTCTCCCACACCTTCCTGTCGGCGCTGCACGCCAGCGGGCAGCACTTCGACGCGGTGCTGCTGTGCAACGCCGCCAACGCACCGTTCGTGCGCATCCTCCAGGCCGCCGGGGTGCCGGTGGCGCTCAACGTCGACGGGCTGGAGCGCAAGCGCCGCAAGTGGGGCCTCGTCGGCCGCTCCTACTACCGGCTCTGCGAGCGTCTCGCCGCCCTCGTGCCGGACCGGGTCGTCACCGACGCCGAGGTCATCCGCCGCTACTACCGCCGCGCCTACCGGGCGCCCTCCACCATGATCGCCTACGGCGGCGACCTCGAGCCGCCGGAGAGCCACGAGGCGCTGGACCGGTTCGGGCTCTCCCCGGGCGGCTACCTGCTCTACGTCTCCCGCTTCGAGCCCGAGAACAACCCCGACCGAGTCGCCGCGGCCTACCTACGGGTTGCAGGCGACCGGCCGCTTGTTATGGTCGGCGGCGCCCCCTACGCCCCCGAACTCACTGAGCGTATCCGCCGAGCCGCTGCCGGCGACCGTCGGATCCTGCTGCCCGGGCCTGTCTACGGCGTCGGCTACCGCGAGCTGCTGTTCGGCTGCCGGCTCTACGTCCACGCCACCGAGGTCGGAGGCACCCACCCGGCCCTGGTCGAGGCGATGGGCGCCGGGCGGCCGGCGCTCTTTCTCGACACCCCCGAGAACCGCGAGGTGGTGGGTGGCGCCGGCCTCGGATTCCGTTTCTCCGGTCGCCCGGATCTTGCTGAACGGATCGCGGAGGTCGTCGACGACGACCGACGGCTCGCCGCCCTCGCCGCGGCCTCGCGACGCCGGGTCGCGGAGCGCTACCGCTGGCGGGACGTCACCGACGCCTACGAGAGCCTGCTGGAGGACCTGTGCTGAAGGAACGCGCCAAGGCCGTCGCCTACTGGGTCTGGACTACCGACCTCGCGCTGACCACCGCCGCCTTCCTGCTCGCCTGGTGGCTGCGTTCCTGGGTCGGCCCGGAGCTCGCC
The DNA here is from genome assembly GCA_964553295.1 of uncultured Thermoanaerobaculia bacterium. Lineage (GTDB taxonomy): Bacteria > Acidobacteriota > Thermoanaerobaculia > Thermoanaerobaculales > Sulfomarinibacteraceae > CAZKKP01. The sequence goes on from CAZKKP010000185.1 coordinate 6,202, forward strand.
CCCGGGCTCTTCCCCACCGAGCTCTACCCGCTCGGCCGCTACCTCGGCCTGCTGCCACTGGTGCTGCTCATCTGGACGGTGCTCCTGGTCACCCGGGAGGCCTACACCTCCCGCCGCACCGTCGCGCTGGCCCACGAGGCATGGCAGGTTGTGCAGGTGGTCGGGCTCGGCGTGCTCTGCCTCGCCGCCGCCGGTTGGCTGCTCCGCCTCGACTTCGTGTCCCGCCCCTTCCTGGCCCTTTTCGGCCTGCTCAACCTCGGCCTGCTGCTCGCCGAGAAGATCGCCCTGCGGCTGCTGGCCCGCCGGGTCCGAAAGCGCGGTCACAACTACCGCACGGTGCTGATCGTCGGCGTCAACCCGCGTGCCGAGGAGGTGGCGAGGATCATCCTCGCCCGTCCCCACTGGGGCTTCCAGATCCTCGGCTTCCTCGCCCCCAACGGCGACCGACCGGCCAGCCTCGCCGGCCTGCCGGTGCTCGGCTCGGCCGACGACCTACCCCGCATTATCCAGGAGGAGGTGGTCGACGAGGTCCTCTTCGTGCTGTCGCGGCGGCAGCTCGAGGAGTTCGAGGACTGCTTCCTGCTCTGCGCCGAGCTCGGCATCCGCACCCGGGTCGCCCTGTCCTTTCCCAACCTGAAGGCGCGGGTGCTGCTAGAGGAGCTCGAGGGCATCCCGCTGCTCACCTTCACCACCACGCCGGCGGGGCCCTTCCCGACCTTCTTGAAGAGGCTCTTCGACGTCGTCGTCTCGCTCCTCGGGCTGGTGCTGCTGGCGCCCCTGCTGCTGGTCATCGGCGTGCTGGTGTGGACCACCTCCAAGGGCCCCATGCTCTTCCGTCAGGAGCGCTGCGGCCTCAACGGGCGCCGCTTCCAGCTCCTGAAGTTCCGCACCATGGCGCACGACGCCGAGGCCCGACGCGACGAGGTGGCGCACCTCAACGAGGTCACCGGCCCGGCGTTCAAGGTTCGCCGCGACCCCCGCGCCACCGTGCTCGGCCGCTGGCTGCGCCGCTTCTCCCTCGACGAGCTGCCGCAGCTGGTCAATGTGCTCAAGGGCGACATGTCACTCGTCGGGCCGCGGCCGCCGATCCCCGACGAGGTCGCCCACTACGAGCGCTGGCAGCGCCGGCGGCTGTCCATGAAACCGGGGATCACCGGTCTGTGGCAGGTGTCGGGACGGACCGAGCTGGGGGACTTCGACCACTGGATCCGCCTCGACCTCGCCTACATCGACCAGTGGTCGCTGTGGCTCGACCTCAAGATCCTGCTCAAGACCGTGCCGGCGGTACTGTCGACCCGGGGCGCGGCGTGAGGGAGAAGACCAGCGGCCCCGGCGGTCGCGGCCTTTGGCCGCGCCCGGGTCCCTCGGCGGGCGGCGGCTCCGAGCGCAGGCGCTCGTCGCCGCCTTCCGCCGCGGTCCCCGACCCGCTGCGCGGGTCGCCGGGGCCGTCGCGTATTCCGGAGGGGACCAACGGTACTCGGTCATGCTTGCCCTCCCCC
>CAZKKP010000186.1:0-7667 GCA_964553295.1 uncultured Thermoanaerobaculia bacterium
CGTCGCCGCGGCCGATCGCCCGACCGACCCGGACCGCGCCCGCCGCTCCGATGCCCAAAGGCACCATGAAGGTCAGGGAGGCGAGGTTGATCGCGACCTGGTGGGCGGCCATCTGCACGGCGCCCAGCCCGCCCATGACCAGGGCGATCACCGCAAAGGCGAAGATCTCCAGCTCGAGCTGAACGCCCACGGGAATCCCGAGCCGCGCCGTCCGCCACAGCGGACGCGGCTCCAGCGCCGCTCGGTCGAAGCGCCCGAGCACCGGCCGCAGCTGGCGATGGGAGATCCCGAGCAGCACCAGGAAGAGCAGCGTCCGGCTGGCGGTGGTCGCCCAGGCCGAGCCGAGCGGGCCGAGGGCCGGCAGCGGCCCGACGCCGAACACCAGGACGATGTCCGCCACCAGGTTGAACAGGTTGACCACGACGATCGTCACGACGATCGGCCGGGTGCGCTCCATCGCGACCAGGGATTGGCGGAGCACGACGAAGGCGAAGTAGGGGAGCAGGCCGGGGATCTGGATCCAGGTGTAGGCGGCGGCCAGCGGCACGATCTCCGGCGGCTGCCGCAGCAGGCCGAGCAGCGCTCCGACCGGCGCCAACACCGCGGCGGTCGGCAGCACCAGCAGCACCGCGAGCACCAGGCCCCGCTGCACCGCCCGCCGCGCCCGGACCTCGTCGCCGGCGCCGATCGCCTGCGACACCAGCGGGTCGAGGGCGAGCAGCACGCCGACCCCGAAGGCCGAGGCGGCGATCACCACGACGTGGCCGAGGGCGACCGCGGCCAGGGCCTCGGCGGAGTAGCGGCCGACCACCATGGTGTCGACGACGCCGAGCATCATCATGCCGACCTGCACGGTCACCAGCGGCACCGCCAGCCGGATCATGGCGGCGAGGTCGTCGCGCCGCGGCATCTCGAAGGGTCGCATCGCCCATTGGCTCCGAACGGCGGATCTTACCAGGAACGACAGTGGCGAGCCGGAGGCGCGCCGGGTCGGCCACCTGCCGGGGCTCGGCTGGCCGGAACGCTCGGGGTCGGCTACACTCTCGCGGTGGAGCGGGCGCCGACTCCTCGGACCGCGCTGATCGCCCTGACCCTGCTGGCGCCTGTGCCGACGCTCGGCGTGTTGGCGGCGATGGTGGCCTTCCCCGGCCCGCTCGGGCAGGGGCTGTTCGCCGCCGCCAAGCTCTGGCTGCTCGCCCTACCCCTCCTCTGGCACCTCCTGGTCGAGGGTGGTCGACCAGGCTGGTCGCCGCTCGTCAGGGGCGGTCTGGGTCTCGGCCTGGCGGTCGGCCTGGCCAGCGCCGCAGCCATCGCCGGCGCCGCGTGGCTGCTCGGAGACCGGATCGACCCGGGCCGGCTGGCTGCCGAGGCCTCCGAGATGGGGCTCGCCCACCCGGGGCGCTACGTCCTCGCCGCCGCCTACTGGATCTTCGTCAACTCGGTGGTCGAGGAGTACGTCTACCGCTGGTTTGTCTTCCGCCAGTGCCGGGCGCTGCTGGCGAGGTGGCCTGCGATCGTCGCCGCCAACCTGGTGTTCACCGCCCACCACGTGCTCGCCGTCGGCCTCTATCTCGAGCCTTCGCTCGCCGCCCTGGCCTCCCTCGGCGTCTTCCTCGGCGGCTGCTCGTGGTCCTGGCTGTATGACCGCACGGGCTCGGTCTGGCCGGGATGGCTCGCCCACGCCCTGGCCGACGTCGCCGTCTTCGCCGTCGGCTGGCGGTTGCTGTTCGGCGCCTGACCCTGAGCACTCCTCGCCATGAGTACACTCGCGTTCGGGCGCATTGGCGCCCTCGGTGCGTGACCGTACTTGTGGTGTGGAGCACTCAGCGTCAGGGCCGGACGACGCCCAGGCAGCGGGCGAGGCCGGCGAGGTCCGGGAAGCTGAGATCGGCGAGGTGGCGGAGCGTGTCATGGCCGCCGTTGACCACCGCGACCAGGGCGCAGCCGGCGGCACGGCCGGCCTCGAGGTCGAAGGCCGAGTCACCCACCGCGAGCGCCCGGGCGGGCGCCACACCGAGCCGGCGCAGGGCCTCCACCAGCGGCGCCGCCGACGGCTTCCACAGACCCGTGTCGCGGGTCAGCACGACGTCGAAGTCGAGGTCGAACCGCTCCAGCAGCTCGCGGGCATTGGCCTCGCTGTTGTTGGTCACCAGGGCGGTCCTGAGGCCCGACCGCCGGAAGGCCTCGAGGAGCTGCCGGGCGCCCGGCTCGAGGCGGGCGGTGCGGGTCGCCTCCTGCTCGACGGCCTCAAGCTCGCGGCGCCGGACGCTCCGGGTAGGCTCGGGGAGGGCCTCGAGCTCGTCGAGGATCGAGCGCCCCGTGATGCCGAGACGTCGGCGGATCTCGGGCCAGTCGTAGCGGGACCGCACGAGTGTGCCGTCCATGTCGAGGACGACGGCACGGACCCTCGCGAGCTCGATCAGGGCGGCGTCCTCGCCCACCGCCGGCCCGCGGCGGACCTCCGGGCCCGGGGCGGTCTCGAGCCACGGCTCGATGACGTCCCCGGGGACCTTGCCGGGCCTCAGCGGGCCCATGGCGCCGCCGTCGCCGTCCTCAGGGCGAGGCCTCGGCGTTCGCCAGGGCGGCGCGCAGCTCGGCCAGCTTGGAGCGCACCGCCGTGACGTTGTCCGGGCCCATGCGCAGCAGCTGGCGCTGGGCCGCGCTCAGACCCTCCAGGCGGGGGTCGGCCCAGGTGTAGGTGACGACCTTCTCGACCACTACCGCGGGCTCGCTGGGCGTCGGCGCGGCCAGCAGGTGGTCGACCGCCGCCACCAGGCGGTCGCGGAACACCTGGCCGGGCGGCGCGATCTCGCGGTGGGCCTCGTCACAGAGCGGCTCGAGCTCGCGGTACAGGGCCACCGTGCCCGGGACGTCGAGTGAGGCGACGACGCCCGCCACCGGGTCGTAGCGCCGCCAGCTCGCCGGGTCGACGGTCAGCCGTCCGTCCCTCTGACGCACCCGGAAGGGCTCGGAGGGACGCAGCATCTCGAGGTGGCCCTTGGGGCTGACCCCGTCGGCGACGTTGTGCACCGAGGCGACGAAGCGGCGGACGAGGTCCTCCGAGGCCAGCCACGCGGCCAGCTCCGGCCGGCTCGACAGCTCGGCGACGAGCTGCCGGACAACGGCGTCGCTGGTCGCCAGCGTCACCCCGGCGAGGCGCGCCGAGAGCCGCTCGGCAAGGCTCGGCGTCGGCGACGGCATGACCGTCGGCTCGGCCGTCGCGACCTCGGGCGGCGCCTCGGTTCCGGCCGGCCGCAGCAGCAGCCAGCCGGCGACCGCGACGATGATCAGCACCACGGCGCCGACGGCAATCTTGACCGGTGTCGTCATCGTGACCTCCCCTTGGAGCATACACCGGCGCCGCCGGCCGCCGGACCGCGCCGGCGCGCCGCGCTCCTGTCCGTCACCCCCGGGGTCACGATCGCGGACACCCTGCGGCGGCATCTCGTCAGCGCGGGCCGTGCCCGCAACCCAACGCCGACCCGAGAACCGGACGAAAAGGAAGACACGAGGGAGGACACCTCAGGCCGAGCGGCGGGTGGCGTCCGCGCTGAGGTGGACCGTCAGCGGTCCGGGCCTCGGACGACTCCCGTGCCGCGCTCACCGGGCGCCGCCGGGAGGTGCAGGCGGGCGACGACCGGGTCGTGGTCGGAGGCCCTCTCCGCGGCCGGCAGCTCGGCGTTGACGTGGACGACGTCGACCTCGGCGGCGGTCGCCAGGATGGGGCTCACCAGGATGTGGTCGAGCACCTGGGACATGCCGCGGTAGACGTAGGTGTAGCGCTCCTCAGCCGGCAGCCGCTGGTGCAGGTTGACCAGGCCGGCCGCTGTCAGCTCCTGGACCGGCGCCCGGAACTCGTGCTCGTTGAGATCGCCGAGGACGACCACGGCGGCCGAGGGATCCGCCGCGAGGAACTCCTCGACGAAGCCGCGCACGACCCGCGCCTGGGCCAGGCGCACCGGCTCGGTCCACCGCCGGGGCGGCCGGCGGCGGCTGTACTCGGGGTCGTCGCCGAGCTTGGACATCAGGTGCAGGTTGACCAGGAACAGCGGCCGGCCGTTGAACCGGACCTCCAGGGCGAGGGGCTTGCGCGAGCCGCCGCGGGCCCGGACGGGATCCCCGGCGAAGGCCGGATCGGACAACCCGAGCCGACCCGGGCTCGGCTCGAGCCGCGGGCCAGGCAGCACCGCCGCATCCGTCGCCGAGCCGTCCCCGCGGTCGACCACCTCGATTCGCGCCGGGTCGAGCAGGAAGGCCGCCCGGATGTTGCCGCCAGGCGCACCGCCGTCGGCGCCGTCGGCCGGGTCGAGCTGGCGCCAGAGGTAGCGTGGACCGCCGGCGGCGACGACCTCTCTGACCAGGCGGTCGAGGGTCTCCCGGGCGGTGACCGTGCCGTCGTCCTCGGGTCCGGAGTCGTCCTGGATCTCCTGCAGCGCGACCACGTCGGGCGCGCCGAGGTGGTCGACGATCACCGCGGCCACTGCGGCGAGCTTGGCCCCGTCGCTCCGCGCCGACAGGTTCTCGACGTTGAAGGCGGCCACCGTGAGATGGTCGGGGCCGCCGACCAGGGCGGTCCGCTCGGCCTCGAGCCCGGAGCGCACGACATCGGCGGCGGGCTCGACGGCGAGCACCCGCCAGGCGCCGAAGCCGCTGTCCAGCACCCCGACCACCGGCGAGGACAGGCGGTCGCCGACCGCCAGCCGCGGCGCCTCGCCGTGCAGCCGATGGTCGACCAGCAGCCGGCCGGGCGACGCTCCGTCCGGCTCGAGCAGCAGCCCGCCGCGCGGGGTGCGGCGGCCGAGCCCGTCACCGCCGTCGGGCAGCACCACCGCCTCGCCGTAGCGGGAGGGCGGGCCTGCGGCTCATCTTCTCACTTACGCAAACGGCAGCAGCCCGCTAAAGAGCGCGCCGATGCGCAGCAGCGGCTCGCCGTAGCGGGAGGTCGGGCCGACCACCACCGCGCCGTCGACCCGCACTCGCATGCCCTCGAGGCTCTCGAAGAAGCCGTGCGCCCCCGAGGCCGCGGCGAAGGGGTCGTCGGCGAGCTCGCCGAGAGCGCCCGGCAGCGGGCGGCCGCCTCCTCCGAGGACGACCGGCGCCGGCAGGGGCTCGCCCGAGCGCAGCACCCGGACGGAGCTCACCGCCAGCTCGGTGACCGGCAGCTCGACGCCGCGACCCGGCTCGGCGACCCGACCGTCGAGCTCGACGAGGTCGCCCACCGCCAGCTCGACGTCCGCCGGCAGCCGCAGCCGCAGGCCGTCGGAGGTCTCGTCGCGGTCGTCGCCGGCAGCATCCTGCAGCCAGGCGACGGCGCTGTCGCGCCCCCGTCCGACGGCGGTCACGACGCCCCTCACCCCGATCACGCAACGACCCACGAGGGGCGAGATCATGCCCTCGCCCTGGATCTCCGGCACCGTTGCCCGGAGCGACGCGACCGGCGCTCCCGGGTCGAGGCCGCGCACCGCGAGCACCAGCAGCTGCGTGTCCTGGACCGCCGGCTGGAAGTTGTCGTCGGACACCAGCAGCAGGGCCCGTCGGCCGTCGGCGAGGGTCGGACCGAGGGTCATCCCCTCGAGGTTGTCGGGGGTCACCCCGAGGTCCCGGATCGCCGCCAGCCGCTCCTTGGCAACCGGTGTCACGGTGTCAGGGAGGACCGGCTGACCGGAGATGTCCGTCGCCCCCGCCAGCTCGGCGAGGTACAGCCGGGCCCGGTTGCCGACGCCGGCCGCGAAGGACCGCTCGAGCACCAGCAGTCGATCGCGGTCGAGGGCGACGATCTCCGACAGACCGTTGACGCTCGCCCCCCCCGGTGTGGCGGGCCGGTCCGGCGCCGGCTCGACCAGATAGAGGACCTCGCGCGGCGGACCACCGGCGAGAAGGTCCCATCTCAGGATCCGCACCGGGCTGCCGTGCTCGAGGCTCGCCTCGGGGCCGTCCTGGCGGAGGGCGTTCTCCAGGCCGGCGAAGAGCCAGCGACCGTCCTCGGTCACGCTCAGGCCCTCGAAGGCGAGGTTGTGGCGGACGCCGGTGGCGTCACCGGGCAGGACGTGGGCCGGCAGCTCGAGCTCCTCGACGAAGGTCCCGTCCAGGGCATGGCGCCGGACAAACGGTGGCACGCCCCATGCCACCGCTCCCTCCGAGGCCAGCCACAGGCCGCCGTCCGGGGCCAGGGCGAGGCCCTCGAGATCGACCGTGCCGCGGCCGAGGTCCCCGCCGTCCGGGGCGCGCGGCGAGATCGCCTCGAGCACCTCGACCCCGCCGAAGACGTCGCCGGCAGCCTCCGACCGGTGCTCGAGGCGCAGCCGGTACATCCGCACCGGCCCGTGCCCCCCGGGGTCGTCGGACACCGCGAGCAGCTCGCCGCACACCGGGTCCCAGGCGAGCCCCGACAGGCCGCCGACCGGGACCGCGCCCGGCAGCGAGTCCGGGGGGATGACCGTCGAGTGGAGCAGCTCGACGGTGAGGGTCGAGGTTTCGCACCGGTCCGCGGTCAGCCGCGGCGCGCTGCCAACGCACCCCCAGAAGATCCCGGGGAGCGCCAGAGACAGCGCCGCGAGCAGCCGCGGCGCGCGCCTCACTCTAGGGCCGCGGCAAGCCGGGAGAGCACCGCCCGCTCGGCATCGGAGATCTTGCCGATGCCGAGGAAGCCGCCCGCCGCCTCGGCGACCGTCTGCGCCCGGCCGAGCACCGACGCCTTGAGCTCACGCCGGGTGTCGTCGCCCAGGGAGGGCCAGAGCGCCCGCAGGTAGCTCTCCCAGGCGTCGTGCAGCGCGGCATCCGGACGGCGCTCCAGCCACGACTCGAGCATGACCGAGGCCGGGCAGCCGGGCTTCATGCCGCGCTCGGCGGCGGCCTTCAGGATCGCCTCGCGCTCGGACTTCTGGACCTCGCCGTCGGCCCAGGCGACCTCGACCAGGGGCACGATCGAGAAGGCGATCGCGGTTTCCGGCGCCACGTCGTGGTCGATCAGCGCGTCGAGCACCTCGACGTTGCTGATGCTGAGCGTCTCGCCGAGCTGACTTCGCCGCTCCTCGCGCTCCGCCTTCTCGCGGAGCTTGTCGAGCAGCTTGCGGTCCTGCTGGGCGAAGAAGGCGTTCTCGAGTTGTTTGGCATCCGGGTTGATGCTGACCATGGTGGTTCCTCTCCTTGGCCTGGGAGATCTCGAGTTGACGGGCCGAGCTGCGCCGGGCGCGGCGGCATTATGCCACAGCGGGCCGCAAGCCTGGCCCGGGCGGCGGGCGGCGCGTAGAATGACCGCCACTCGCCGCCCGCGCGGCCCCTGGAGATCGTGACCATGCCCGACCACAGCTACGACCCGAGCACCATCGAACCCGCCTGGCAGCGGGTGTGGGCCGAGCGCCGGACCTTCCGCACCCCGGACGATCCCGAGATCCTGCGCACCCGGCCGAAGTTCTACGTGCTCGACATGTTCCCCTACCCGTCCGGCGCCGGCCTCCACGTCGGCCACCCCGAGGGCTACACCGCCACCGACGTCATCGCCCGGATGAAGCGGATGCAGGGCTACAACGTCCTCCACCCCATGGGGTGGGACGCCTTCGGCCTGCCCGCAGAGCGCGCCGCGGTACGCGAGGGCCGCCACCCGGCCGAGATCACGCGGCGCAACGTGGAGACCTTCCGCCGCCAGATCCAGCGCCTCGGCTTCTCCT
>CAZKKP010000187.1:0-7662 GCA_964553295.1 uncultured Thermoanaerobaculia bacterium
GCTCTTCGAAGTAGCGCAGGAAGTAGGTGAGCAGCAGGTTGCGGATGTGCATGCCGTCGACGTCGGCGTCGGTGGCGATGACCACCCGGTTGTAGCGCAGCCCCTCGATACCGTCCTCCAGCCCGAGGGCGCGCATGATGTTGTAGAGTTCCTCATTCCGGTACACCGCCTCGCGACCGAGACCGTAGGTGTTGAGCGGCTTGCCCTTGAGCGAGTAGATCGCCTGGGTCTGGACGTCCCGGGCCTGGATCATGGCGCCGCCCGCCGAGTCGCCCTCGGTGAGGAAGATCGAGCTCTCCTCACGACGACTGCCCTTGGAGTCGTCGAGATGGACCTTGCAGTCGATCAGCTTGGGGATCCGGATGGCGACCTTCTTGGCCCTCTCCCGAGCCTCCTTCTTGATCGCCGAGAGCTCCTTGCGCACCTTCTCGTTGGCCTTGACCTTGGCGAGCAGGGCCTCGGCCGCCGGCGGCTCCCGGTGCAGCCAGAGCACGATCGCGTCCTTGACCTCGTTGACGATCCAGGAGCGGACCTCGGTCGAGCCGAGCTTGTTCTTGGTCTGCGACTCGAAGACCGGGTCCTGGAGCTTGATCGCCACCGCGCCGATCAGACCGTCGCGCACGTCCTCGCCAGCGAAGGGGTGCCGGGCGTACTCGTTGACCCCTTTGAGCACGCCCTCGCGGAAGGCACTCTGGTGAGTGCCGCCGTCGTTGGTGTACTGCCCGTTGACGAAGCTGAAGTAGGTCTCGCCGTAGGCGTGGGTGTGGGTGAAGGCGAGCTCGAGCCGGTCTGCCTTGTGGTGGAAGATGTCATACAGCTTCGGCTCCGCCCCGATCTCCTCCTCGAGCAGGTCGGCCAGGCCGTTACGGCTGACGAACTTCCGGCCGTTGTACTCGAGAGTTAGGCCGCTGTTGAGGTAGGCGTAGTAGCGCAGCCGCCGCTCGACGTACTCCTCACGCCACTGGTAGTCGCCGAAGATCTGCGGGTCGGGCGTGAAGCGGATGAAGGTGCCCCGGGGATCGCCGTCGCTCTTGCCGCCCTTCTCCTCGACCAGTCGTCCCTGGCGAAAAAACGCCCGCTTGAAACGGCCGTCGCGATACGACAGCACCTCGAACTCGGCAGACAGCGCGTTGACCGCCTTGGTGCCGACCCCATTCAGGCCGACCGAGAACTGGAAGACGTCGTCGTTGTACTTGCCGCCGGTGTTGATCTGGCTGACGCACTCGACGACCTTACCCAGCGGGATGCCGCGGCCGAAGTCGCGCACCCTGAGCTCGGGCCCGTGACGGACGATCTCGACGCGTCGTCCCTCGCCCATGATGAACTCGTCGATCGAGTTGTCGATCACCTCCTTGAGCATCACGTAGATGCCGTCGGCCGGGTTGGAGCCGTCGCCGATCCGCCCGATGTACATGCCGGTGCGCAGCCGGATGTGCTCGAGGGCGTCCAGGGTCTGGATGGCCTTCTCGTCGTAGGCGACCTTCGCACGTGCCATTTACGCCTCGTTCACTCCATTCATCCGGCGCCAGCATAGCACTTGGGCGGCGGGCGGCCGGGCGCGGGGTCCGGAGCCCCGGCGCCCGATCCTGCCGCCTGATCCCGGACTCCGCGTGCGGTCCCGCAACGGAATCCGGGCACGGGCTCGGGCTCGGGGCCGGCAGCAAGCCCCCGACCCCGCGCGGGTGGCCGGGTGTGCCCCCTGATCCCTGGCCCCTGCCCGTGCTGCGGACGGCTTGCGCACACGCTTCGGATTCTCTCCGGGTCGCGCCGGGTTTGTGCGCACGGATCGCCCGAGATTCGACCGCGCTCACACCTGCTTGTGACCTCTTCTGATTTCCTCCACCCGGTGGTACACTCGCCCCGTGTACCCGGATTTTGTCGCGAGCCCGAGGCGAAAGCACGGCCTGTCTGAGCCTTCGCACGCACCTACTCGAAGGAGGATGAGCATGAAGTCGACCCGACTGCTTCCGCTGTTCCTGATCCTGATCGCGGCCGCTGCGGTGGCTTCGGCGCAGTCGCTGACGACGGTCTATTCGCACAATTTCCAGACCGCGGTCGGCCCGGAATGGTCGTCGAACCTGCGCTCGACGACGCCGGTCGGGCAGCGCACCTTCCTCGGTCGGTTCAGCGGCGAGGCGGTGGCTCTGAACCTCGGTCCCTTGCCCGAGCACTGCTCGGTGACGGTGAGCTTCGAGCTCTTCGTCATCGGCTCCTGGGAGGGCTCGGTCGGGCACAACGCGGGCGCCGACCTGTTCGACGTCAACGCCTCGACCCCGGGCGACTGCTGCCCGGTGGCCAACCTGCTGCACGCGACCTTCGCCAACTGCGAGTGTCGTTTTCAGTCATACCCGGAGACCTATCCCGACGTCCACCTGCCCGGCCTGACCGGGGCGGCCGAGGTCAACACCCTCGGCTACAACCCGGACTCGGTGTACGACCTGAGCTTCACCTTCTTCCACGACCAGCCCTACCTGCGCCTGAGCTTCGCCGGCAGCCCGAACCTGCAGGGCGTGCTCGACGAGAGCTGGGGCATCGACAACATCGTGGTGGCGGTCGACCGCGACTCGTGCTGCCGCGCCACCCGGACGCTGCCGCCGGTCTTCGCCCCGGGCGAGCGAGTGCCGGTCGTCATCGAGGTGACGCCGCAGCCGCGCGCCCAGGCCTACGTCGTCGAGGAGGACGTGCCCTACGACTTCAATGCCTTCAACATCAACGACGGCGGCGTGGTCGACGGCGAGCTGGTCAAGTGGGGGCCGTACTTCGGCGACACCCCACGCACCCTGACCTACACCGTGCGGGTCGCCCAGTGGGTCTCAGGGCCGATCACCTTCGACGGCACGATCTCGGTCGACGGTGTGAGCGAGCCGATCTGCGGCGACACCACGATCATGCCGGGCACCACCCACCCCGCGGATCTGGACGGGGACTTCCTCCTCGAGGCCGACGAGTTCACCGCCTACGCCGCTGCCTGGCGGCGCGGCGAGCCATGGCCGACGCCGCCGAACCCGATCACCGCCAACCTGGTCAGCAACGCCGGGCTGCTCTGGCGGTCGGGCGAGGCCTACCTCTTCGACGGCAGCGTGACGCCGCCCTACCAGCCAGCCTCAGGCTTCAAGGCAGGCGGCGGTTCGGTCACCTCCCGCCTCGGCTCGACCGCCTTCGCCCCCGGCGACACCGTCGAGGTGACCCTCGAGGTGCTGCCGCACACCGGCACGCTGGCGACCCTGGTCGAGGAGCGCCTCCCCGAGGGCTGGGCGATCTCGGATCTCGGCGACGGCCGCTTCGACGCCTCGACCCGGACGCTGAAGTTCGGGCCCTTCTTCGACGCCGGTCCGCGCACGATCAGCTACCGCCTGACCCACCTCGGCGGCGACTCCCGCGCCACCGCTCTGACCGGCGCCGCCTCCTTCAACGGGGTCGACGTCACGGTCGAGGGCGCCCGGCTGCTGCTGCCCGCTGGCGGTCAGCAGATCCCGGCAGCCGTCCACTGAGGCTGCCACCACCGAGGTGAACCACCGCCCGGGCTGCGGCCCGGGCGGCGGCCGGCCGGGAACGAGTTCCCTGTCCCTGACCCCCACTCCGAGCTCGGGATCGGCGACGGAAGAGGGACCTCGGGCTCCGCTCCGGCTATACTCGCCGCCATGCCGCGGGGCGTCTTCATCACCTTCGAGGGCGGCGAGGGGACCGGCAAGAGCACCCAGATCCGCCGGTTGGCGGCCTGGCTCGAGTCCCGTGGCCGCGAGGCGGTGGTGACCCGGGAGCCGGGGGGGACGCCGGTCGCCGAGGCGGCGCGCTCGATCCTGCTCGACCCGAGGCAGGCGCCGGACGGGCTGACCGAGCTGTTCCTGCTCGAGGCCGCCCGGCACGACCACACCGAGCGCCTGATCCGACCGGCGCTGGCGCGGGGCGCGGTGGTGCTGTGCGACCGCTACGCCGACTCCTCGACGGTCTACCAGGGTCTGGTGCGGGGGCTCGGCCGGGAAGTGGTGGAGGGGTTGAACGCCCTCGCCACCGGAGGTCTCGAGCCGGACCGCACGATCCTGCTCGACCTCGAGGCCGTTGCAGGCGTGGCCAGGGCAAGGGCGCGCAACGCCGGCGGCGACGGCCGCGAGTGTCGGCTCGACGACGAGCCGGCCCAGTTCCACCGGCGGGTGCGGCTGGGCTTCCGAGAGCTCGCCGCGGATCACGCCGAGCGGTTTCGGCTGGTCGACGGCTCGGGCGACGAGGAGGCGGTCTTCGCCCGGGTGCTCGCCGCCCTCGCGGGGATGCTCCCGTGAGCGACGACAAGGCCTGGTTCGCCGAGGGCGACCTCGACCCGAGCCGCTGGCGCGCGCTGGTCGAGCCGCTCCTCGAGATGGCGGCGCAGGCCATCCGGCGAGACCGCTTCCCGCACGGCCTGTTGCTCGCCGGTCCGGCCGGCATGGGGCGCGAGCTGGCGGCGGTGGAGCTCGCCGCGATGCTGGTCTCGGGCGAGCCGGGGCCGTGGTCGACGGCCGCTGCTGCGGGACGGGTGCGTGCCGGCATCCACCCGGACGTGGCGCTGCTCATGCCGCCTCTTGACGCCAAGAGCAAGAAGCGGCGGAAGCACGTGGTCGTCGAGCAGATCCGGGAGCTCGTCGAGGGCGCGCCGGCGCGGCCCTACGAGGGCCGCGCCCGGGTCTGGATCCTCGCCGGCGCCGAACGGGGCGAGCTCGGCGACGAGGCGGCCAACGCCTTCCTCAAGCTCCTCGAGGAGCCGCCGGCGCACTGCCGCTTCCTGCTGCTCGCCGGCAACCCCGAGCGGGTGCTGCCGACCGTCCGCTCGCGTTGCCAGCTGCTGTCGCTGCCAGGGCCGCTGGCCGCGGCAAGGGTGCTCGGCGCAGCCGCGTCGGTGCCCGAGCTGGCGGCCCCCGCCGCCGCCTCCGAGCCCCTCGCTGAGGGCCTGGCCGCCGCAAGAGAGGCTCTGACGGCAGGGACCGCGGGGAGTCTCGAGCCGGTGCTGCGTCTGCCGGCGGTGCTCGAGGAAACCCTCGTCGGCGGCGTGCGGATGAGCGGGGTCGAGCGTCGCGCCGCCCTCGGACGGGCCTTCGAGCTGGTGGCCGTGGCCGCCCTCGAGATGGCGACCAGCGAGAGCGGCGAGCACTGCGGCGATGGCCTGGTGCGCCTGGCCGTCGACTGCCTCGAGCGGTCGCGCCGGATGCAGGTGCTCAACCTCGATCCCACCGGCCAGCTGCTCGCCGCCCTGACGAGCTGGTTCGACAGCCGGTGACGAAGCGCTCGGCGGCCTGCGGGAACAGGTCCGACGCCGCACCGGTTGCAACGGACTGACGGAGGGTCTCCCCATGAAGCGACGAGCACTACCGAGGGTGGTGTGCGTGGTGGCGATGTTGCTGATCGCCGCCGAGGCTGCCGCCACGCGCTGGATCATCCCGGCGGCGGCGCACGTCGCCGGCGCGGCCGGCACCAACTGGCGCACCGACCTGCGGATCGTCAACCCCGGCGACGGCGCAGTCACGGCGCGCGTCCACCTGCTGCCGGCCAACCAGGACAACTCGGCTCTGGACCGCCACTTCGACGTGACGATCCCGGCCGGCGGGCAGGTCCAGGTCGGCGACGTGCTGGCCACGAGATTCGCCTTCTCAGGCAGCGCCGCGCTGCTCGTCGACTCCTCGGCGGACGAGCTGCTGGTCACCAGCCGCACCTACAACCAGGTCCCCGGCGGCACCTACGGTCAGTTCATCCCGGGGGTCGCCGAGAGCGACGCCCTCGGCATCGGCGTGACCGGGCACATCGCGATGCTCGCCAAGGCGCCGGACCGCCGTTCGAACCTCGGATTCGCCAACGTCTCGGGAGACTCCGGCACGGTGGTCGTGCGGCTGTACGACAACAGCGGCGCCGAGATCGGTTTCAAGAGCTCCACCATCCCGCCCTGGGGGCAGACGCAGCACAACGACGTGTTCGCGGTCGCCGGCGCGGCGGCGCGCAACGTCGCCCGCGCGGAGGTCTTCGGCAGCGTGCCGCTGGTCGCCTACGCCTCGGTGATCGACCAGAGCACCGGCGACCCGGTGGCGGTGATGGCGGTCCGCGAGCCGACCGAGGTGGCCGGTCTGGTGCTGCCCGCGGCGGCCCGGGCAGCGGGCGTCGGCGGCAGCCTGTGGCGCACCGACCTGCGGATCTACAACCCCACCGCCAGCACCGCCAACGTCAGCCTGGCCTATCACGCCAAGGGGGTCGGCGGCGCCCCGGCCGCCACTGTCAACCGCCAGGTCGCTGCCGGCGCGATCCTCGCCCTCGACGACCTGATGAGCTCCGCTTTCGGGCTTCAGACCGCCAACGGCGGGGTGCGGATCACCGCCAACGTGCCGCTGATCGCGATCTCGCGGACCTACAACCAGAGCGACGACGGCACCTACGGTCAGTCGATCCCGGCGGCCGGAGTGTCGGAGCTGGTCCAGGCGGGCCAGGTCGGCCTCTTCTCCGGGCTGTCGAACGTGGGCTTCCGCTCCAACGTCGGCTTCTTCAACGTCGGCTCGCTCCCGGTCGACCTCGCGCTGGAGCTCGTCGGCGCTTCCGGCGCCGTGACGGCGAGCGGCAGCTGGCGGGTGCTCGCCGGCGAGATGGACCAGATCACCAACGTGTTCTCCTTCCTCGGCGCCGGCGGCGCCACCGGCGACGGCCCCTACAGCCTGCGGGTGACAGCGCCGGCAGGCGGTCCCTACGCCGCCTTCGTGTCGGTGGTCGACAACCTCTCCGGCGACCCGGTGTACGAGGCGGCGACGGCCGTCGCGGGCGGAGGAGGAGGCGGCGGCGGCACCGGCGAGTGCATCACCCTCGACTTCCCGTCCCCGGGCATCACCGTGACGTCCTCGATCCAGACCGAGGTCGAGGGCCAGCAGGTGACCGGCAGCCTCTCGACCACCTACGTCTCGACCACCGCCACCCAGGCCCGCGCCCTGAGCGTGCTCGAGTACTCGGTCGCCGGCATCAACACCCGCACCGAAACCGAGACCACCGAGGAGTACAAGGTTCTGGCCAACCCGGTGGGCTACATCGCGGTCGACCGGGTCGACACCGTCGCGACCACCACGGTGCTCGGCTTCCAGACCACCACCACCACCCGGGAGACCTTCTCACCGGCCCTGATGGTCGGCCCCGGGACCCGCTGGTGCGACGGTGAGGAGTGGACGACGCCTTCGGTCACCGAGACCGTGATCGTCAACAACGGCACCCCTGAGGTCGGTCCGACAGACTCCTGGAACGGGGTCGTCGATGCCGTTGACCAGCCTCTGACGACGCCGGCCGGGAGCTTCGTGACCGTCGTCGCGACCCGCCTCCTCACCTCCGGGGAGGATGCCGGCGGCTGGGTGAGGACCTGGACCGACGTCGCCACCGGCGTCATGGTGCGCCAGGAGATCTTCGCCCAGGGCGGCGAGCGGGTCGGTTTCTTCGAGGCCACATCGATCAACTGAGCCGCGACTGGCCCTCTCCAGGACCCGGATCGGGTAGCATCGCGGGCGGCCGAGGGGCCGCCCGCTCCTTCGTGGTCAAGGGAGAACGCCGATGCCCGAGTCGACCCTGTCCTGGGTGCTGTTCATCGCCTACTGCGTCGCCATCGCCGCCTTCTCGGCAATGTTCAGCACCACCCTGACCTGTGTGGACGGTTATCCGCGCTCCCTCGCCGCG
>CAZKKP010000188.1:0-3413 GCA_964553295.1 uncultured Thermoanaerobaculia bacterium
TCCACGCTCACTCCGAAAACACCCGCTCAGGGGGTTGACTTCTTATAGAGGCACCCGAAGAGCGTGGCATTCGGCGCGGTCACCTCAACGGTGGAAAGACGCCCACTGGCGGAGTCGAAGACGTAGCTCGTCGACATCCCGCTCGCGGTCGTGACCCCCCGGCCCCTCCACCCGACCCAGCTCAGGGTCGTCGAGAAGCTGGAGCCGGAAAGGGCCTTCCCCGCAGCAGTCGCGTGCCCGACTGTCTGCAGCCGACCAACGTCGTCGAACTGATAGGCCAACCCTGGGGCGGCGGCGCCGCTGCCCAGCTCGGCCGGCAACACGGCCACTCGGATGTCGCCGAACAGGTCGTACTCTCGCGCCAACGGCGACGGCCAGGCGCCGACCTGCTCCGAAGCAGGCAGGCCGCGAGTGTCGAAGCCCGAGATGCTGACCGCTCGGGCCACGTCTGGACTGTCGTCGACGCCCCGGGTGCCGAGGTACAGAGGCCGGCCCAGCACGTCGTACTGTGCTTCGTCCCCGGCGTCGAGGGGGGCGAGCCCATCCGGTAAGTGCTCTGACGTGAACGAGCCCCTGCTGGGCGCCCGACGGCGCAACCGGTTGGCGGCGTCGTACTCGTGCGAGATCTCGAGCTGCACGCCCTCCCGGTTTCGCAAGCGGGTGGTCCACGTGTCCACCGTGTCGTCGTCGAAGTACGTGAGTCTCTCCGTGGCCGATCCCGGGCGCGTGCGCTCCTCCGCGCGCCCGGCCGCGTCGTAGCGATAGGTCGTGACGTCCTGCTGGCCGCCGTCACGGTCGACCTGCATCTCCAGGACACGACCGTCCAGGTCATATCCGTAGTGCGTGGCGCCACCGACGGCCGGTCGCATCGTGTGCAAGGGCAGGCCCCGGCTGTCGTAGCTCGCCATGACCCTGCTCGCACCCCCGACGCTCGCCTCGAGGAGGTTGCCGGCCTCGTCAAGGCGCCGGACTGCCACCGTCCCGGCCTGGTCCTGCTCGACGACACGCCCCAGTGCGTCGTAGGACAGCACGGTCTCGACGCTGATGGCCGGGTGCGCCCCATCCGCGGGCTCGACCGAGACTACGCGCGACGGCCATGGCCCGTCGTCGTAGAAGAAGGTCGTCCGCACCCCCGCAGCGTCGGTCTGCGCGGCGACGAGGCCAGAGCCCTGCACATACTCGACCTCCTCTCTCCGCGACACGCCGCCGGCGGAGGTGGTCGTCTCGACGGGTCGTCCGGAGCCGTCGAATGTCGTCTCGGTGACGATGCTGCCTTCCGGGCTCCCGCCCCCGCTGACCAGCTCTTCGACCCTCTCGACCTCGCCGAAGCTCGTGACTTCGTACGACGCCCTCGCCAGCAGCTCGCTCTTCGAGGCGTCTGCGAAGACCTCCTCGGAGCGGAGACCGCCGGCGCCGTCGAACTGCCGCTCGACGTAGGCGCCAGAAGGCTGGTACTCGGCTCGCAGCGCGCCGAGAGCGTTGTACACGCCGTGCCACACTCCTTGGTCGCCGTCGGTGGCCCACGACATCCGACCCATCGCGTCGTACCCCTGGCGGCGCTGGCCGCTGCCGTGGACCTGGGTGCTGGCAACCCGTCCGGCCGAGTCGTAGACCGTCGTGGCGACGACCCCGGTCGGGCTCTCGACGGTGTCGAGCCGCCCATGGTTCTCGTAGGAGTAGCGAGTCGTTCCCTCGACCAACCCCTTGGACTCAGGACCGGCGTCGGCAAGGCCCGTCTCGCGGACGCTCACGACCTGGTCGCGGGCGTTGTACTCCCACTCGGTGACGACCCAGCCCACTCCTGTCTGGTAGCGTCGCTCTCTGATCATTCGACCCACTGCGTCGAAGCCGCGCTGGACCGTTGCGTTGACTGCTTGGAGTCTGCCGGCGCTCTGGCCGTGGACCTCTTGGGTCGCGCGGCCCCATTCGTCACGCGAGAAGCTGGCCTTGACGCCATAGGACGTCTCGGCGCCAACGACGGCGTCTGAATGTTCGTCGTAGGTGTAGTGCTCGACGATGCCGCCGGAGGTCGTCGACAGCAGGGGACCGGCGCCCTGGATACCGCGCTCGTCTGTCCCGTAGGCATTCACCACTGAGAGCGGCGCCTCTCCCGACGTCGTGGTTGTCAACGACCTGCCGTAGGGGTCGAAGGTCGGAGTGGTCAGAACGCCCTCGGCCTCGTACCCCACGGCCTTCGGTTCAGCGCCGTTGAAGGGGATCGGAACCGAGGTCCGACGGTCTTCGCCGTCAATGGTCGCGGCAAGCTGCCGGTCCTCGCCGTAGTCGTAGGTTGTGACGAAGCCACCCTGGTTCACGGTCGCCACACTCGCGCGGGCAAAACGGTCGCCGGTCAGGTAGGTGTAGGCCGTCGACGTGCCGTCGGGATGACTGATGGTCTCGATCCTGCCGTCATCGGTGTAGTCGAAGCCCGTAGTCAGGGTCAGCTCGGGGATCTGGTCTGCTGGACCGAGGACACCGGTCTCCGGAACGGTCGGCACACCCTCTTGCTGCAGGGAGAGGACTCGGCCGCTGTCGAGAACGTAGCGGCTGGGCTGTCCCCACGGAGCGGTGACCGTTGCGTCCCCGACCGTCGAGTGGGCGGCGCCGGCTGTGTAGGCGATGCGCCACGCGACGGAAGCGCCCTCGGAGTTCTCGTCCTCGGGGGTCGGGTACGCCACGACACGAGCCCGCCCGCTGCTCGCCTCGTACTCGAACCTGACGCGGGGCGCCTGGCCTCCTGGTTGGGTGTACCCGGCCAGGCGAAGCGGAGCGAACCGCCCGTGGAGCACCGCCGACTCTTCGTCGTCCGAGCCGGAGACGTTTGCCTCGGGAGCGTACCTGTACGTGATCTGCGGTCGACTGGCGCCGGTGTGGCTGTGTCCCTCCTCCGGGTAGACCTCGTTCGTCACCTCGGGGAGCTTCACGCTCCGAAGCCGGCGCTGGTTGTCGAACTCGTACTCGAGCTGACGCCCGGCGAAGTCCGTGAGCCTCCTCAGCAGCCCATACCTCGGGCTCTCAGGATCCTCCTCGTAGTCCAGGCGATAACGGCGGCCCCGGTCGTCACGAACCTCGGTCAGCTCACCGAACCCGTTGTAGTAGAACAACATCGTGCTGCCACGGAGGTCAGGGTCCTCCGCACCCTGTCGATGTCTGTCCTGCACCTCGCGAAGCCTGCCGGATGCGTCGAACACTGCGATTGCATTGCCGTGGCCGACGAGCCGCCAACCAGCGCCGCCCAAGCCCTGGAGAACGAGGTCGGTCCCCTTCGGGGCGAGGTAGTCCCCGGCGGGTTCCTGCTCGTCATAGGCAGCGTTCACCGCGAAGTAGGCGCCTGTGGACTCCTCCGACACCTTGGGGTAGAAGCGCCATACCTGCCCGAGGCCGTTGTGGTACTCGACCTCGCCCGTCGTGAG